>NZ_JAIGQA010000160.1:0-19110 GCF_019733245.1 Streptomyces sp. WAC04114 | reverse complement strand
GACGTGATCCGCCCCTATCCGGAGGTGGTGGCGTTCCTGCAGAGCGTCGAGGACGGTCTCCAAAGCGTCCCGGGTCAGGGGATCGCCCCTCCCCACGAGGTCCAGGAGTCCGGCGCGGCCCGAGGGTGTGGAAAGGGCTCGCGTGGCGTCGACGAACAGTCTCCCGCCGGCCTCGGTCATCGGCGCCATGGCCATCAGCTTCCACATGGACAGCCCGAGGGGCTTCATGGCGTCGGTCATCATCTGCTGATGACCGACGGAGACGTAGACGCGATTCCCCTGGTCGGCGACCTCGGGGATGGGGAACAGCGTCGTGACGGGCCGGCTCTGGACGATCTGGAAGTCGTCGTCGACCAGGCACCATTCGATGTCCTGGGGGCAGCCGAAGTGTTCCTCGATCCGCCGCCCGAGATGGACGAGCCGCACGACCTGAGCATCCGTCAGCGCGGGCTGCTCTCGCTGCTGCGCGTCGATCTCCACTTCCTGTGTTCCGCCGGCCGGCAGGGCGTGGACGGCGCGCTGTTTGGCGGCGATCGTCTTCGCGACGACTTCGCCGTGCCGCACCTTGAAGACGTCCGGGTTCACCAGGCCGGAGACCAGGGCTTCGCCGAGACCGAAGCCGGCGTCCACGGTGGCGACCTTCCGGTTGCCCGTGACGGGGTCGGCCGTGAAGAGGATGCCCGACGCGTGCGGGAAGACCATCCGCTGGACGACCACGGCCATGTCGACCGTACGGTGGTCGATGCCGTTGTGCTGACGGTAGGTCACGGCCCGCTCGGTGAACTGCGAGGCCCAGCACCGGCTGACGTGCCGGAGGATCTCCCTCGGCCCCACGACGTTCAGGTAGGTGTCCTGCTGGCCGGCGAAGGATGCCGTCGGCAGGTCCTCCGCCGTCGCGCTGGACCGAACGGCACAGGGGGTCTGCTCGCCGAGCCGGGAGAGCGCACCGGTGATCGCCGACGCGAGATCGACCGGGATGGTGATCCCTTCGATGGTCCGGCGAATCTGAGCACTGAGGGTGCCGATCGCCTCGCGGTCGTCGGGGCTCAGGCATGACAGCGGATCCAGCAGATCCTCGACCGACGGCGCCTGCGCCATGATCTGCCGGAAGGCGTGTGTGGTCACGCAGAAGCCACCCGGCACGCGGATGCCGTCGATCCGCGCCAGCGCACCCAGGTGCGCGCCCTTGCCGCCGACGAGCGCGAGCTGCATCTCGTCCACCTCATGAAGATCCAGCACGTACTGCTCGGTCATCGCGACACCTCCGCTTCTGCCGCACCGCTGATCGAGCACGTCTCAATCTCCGACACACGCACCTCGTGTCCCCGTTTCCGCAGGTAGTGGCTTCGGCCGATGATTCTGCGCCGAGACCCGGGCCTTGCCGCAAGCCCCCTGGTGCGCTATAAGTTAGGAGAGGCAAGGAGAGATCTCCTTGCCTTTGTGCGTTCCGGAGCCGGACCATATCGCCCGACCGGACCACGGCTGCCCAGGGCAGAGCTCTCTACGGAGCGGGTCGCCCCGACGGTGCGGGCAAGAGCACGCTGCTCAAGTTGATCGCGGGTGAACTCCGGCCCCGCACCGGCTCGTTGTCGGTCGACAGGACGCTGGGCTACCTTCCGCAGATCAACTCCTACCGGGGTGAGTCGTCGTCGTGTGTAGTGGCCCGCGTCCGCGGCCGTGCGCCCGGCGGGCCGATCACCGATCACCGATCACCGATCACCGATCACCGATCACCGATCACCGATCACATCCTGAACACCCTGCCCGCATCACCTATCAAATCGGTGATGATCCTACGCACCGCGAGTTCCAGGGGCTCACCCCGGCTACGACGCCGACCGCTGCCCGGCGCGTCAGACGGACGCCCATCTGAAGGCGGCGGAGGAGTTCGGCTGGGAGGAGACCCTGGTGCCCTCCGCCCCGGCATCCCCGGTGCGCAGTGTGGTGGGCAGACCCGGCTGACCGGCCCGGGTGAACCACGGTCGTACGCCATGCCCCCGCTTCGAACGAGGCCCGCCCCGCCGGGACCGCGTGGTCCACGTCGGCCGGTGAGCCTGGGCCGCGCGCCCGGTCACCGACCGGTCGTGCGGCGAGGTGATATCGAGGAACTCCTGGTCACTGGGCGACACCCAGGACCCATCGGCGGCACAAAAGGCACCTGAAACGACAGATGGCCGGGGAAGGTGTCACCCTCCCCGGCCATGTCGGCGTTCCGGACTAGCCGCGCCTGGGCAGCCGCCAGTTCGGGCGCGGGAAGTGGCAGGTGTAGCCGTCCGGATAGCGCTGGAGGTAGTCCTGGTGCTCCGGCTCGGCGTCCCAGAACGGGCCCGCCGGCACCACCTCGGTCACCACCGGCCCCGGCCACAGGCCGGACGCCTCGACGTCGGCGATGGTGTCCTGCGCGACGCGCCGCTGCTCGTCGTCGAGGTAGAAGATGGCGGAGCGGTAGCTCAGGCCGATGTCGTTGCCCTGCCGGTTGCTCGTGGTCGGGTCGTGGATCTGGAAGAAGTACTCCAGGATCGCGCGATAGTCGGTCGCGGTCGGGTCGAACACGATCTCGATCGATTCCGCGTGCCGTCCGTGGTCACGGTAGGTGGGGTGAGGCTTGTCGTTGTCGCCGCTGTAGCCGACCCGGGTGCGGATCACGCCGGGCAGCGACCGGATCAGCTCCTGCATGCCCCAGAAGCACCCACCCGCCAGCAGCGCCCTCTCCTCGACATCACTCATGGCGCATCACCCTTCTTACCCGTATCGGTCCCCATGAGACCAGCCTCGCACATGTACTCCGCTTACGCCGTCACCATCTCGACAGGTGATCGGGCCCGCGCGGAGTGACTGGACTCGGTGGAGTGAGAGCCGAGGCAGCACGCAGCCTTGAAGCCGTCCTGACGACGAGGGCGCGCATGCTCGCCGCCGACCCCGGGGCGAGCATGGCGAACATCGCTACGGTGGCGGGCGCGGACCCGCCGTACCATCTACCGGCGCTTCGCCTCCCGCGAGGATCTCATCGCCGCGATCTACGCCTCCCGCCTCGCCGCCGACGATGTCCGCGCCCGCAAGGACGCTTCCGTGCGCGAGGTCGACGTCTTCCTCGAACGCGCCACTCCCTCAGGGATGGGCGAGCACGCTCCTGACGCAGCTCATGCACCTCGCGTCCCGGCAGATGCCCGGACTGAGTCCCGCACAGGCGGCGGACGTCGGGGTCCACACGCTGCCGCGTGGCCCCGGGACGGCCCGACGGGGGCCGGTGGCGCACCGGCCGGAATTCGGCGGATGGCCGAGAATCCAGGGATGATCACGGGCGCCCGAGAGGCCTGCCGGATCCGATATGCGCCAATGCCAACTCCTCACACTGTGGAAGCAGACGACCACGTTCCGCCCACGCGGCGGCTTCCGGCAGGCGCCGACTGCCTGGGCGAACGCCACTTCTGCCGCACCTCCATACTTTCGACACACCTCGATCACGCCATGGGCACTTCCAGCCGAGTGGCCGACGGTGCCTTCCCCTCGGGGCAGACGCTCCGCCCGGCCCCTGCCTAGCCTCCCAGGCCATGCGATCACCCCTGATGAGACGTCTCGGCCTCAGTGCCGTCCTCGCCCTCGCCCTCGCCGTCTTCGGCCTGGCCCCCAGCGCGAGTGCGGCGGACCCGGCACCGGCAGAGCTGACCTTCGCCACCGACAGCGCGACCACCACGCCCGGCGGATCGGTCAAGCTGTCGATGACCATCAAGAACAACAACACCTACGACGTCTGGTTCGTGTACCAGACGATCGAGCCGACCTGGCTGACCACCCAGCGCCCCGACCTCAAGTACGGCTTCTCCGGGTGCAGTCTCACCACCGTCAACGGCCCCGCCCCGTGCGCCGGCACCGGCCCCGCCAACCTCGGCGGCAACTACGGCGCCACCATCCCGCCCGGTCAGAGCCGTACGGTCACCCTGACTCTGGACGTCGCCGCCGACTCCGGCTGCAACGGCAACATCGGCTTCTACTCGTACTTCTACGCCGAGTTCAGCGACTCCACGAACGTCAGTGGCGGGCCCGTGTACACGCCCGTGACCCGAGTGCTCTGCGCCTGACCCTCCGTCCGGAGCCGACGGCGATGACCTGAAAGCCTCCATGCCCGGGAAGTCGCCCCGGTCTGGACCACTGGCACTCCGACCGGCGGGCCCCACAGGCCCGCCGGTGCGTTGCTCAGGCTCCGGACCAGCATGCCGGGCCCCCGCGCCCACCTGCTTCGACGACCGGACGCGACCGGGAATGGCTCATTTCGCTTTCGGAAGCACCCCGTTCGACACCTGCGCTTTTCCGTCATGTTCCGCAACATGACCGCGAAATCTCCACACAGACATCACTATGTGACGCGAACGGATGCGTGACGAACTGGCTTCTGAGGGGGACGCCGGCGACACGCAAGGGGGTGCGTCCGCTCCACGGAGCAGTACTCACCCCTGCCACGGGGAGGGGACCTCACCGCATGAAGCGGACCACACGCACCACCGTGCTCACGGTGGGCGCGCTCATCGCCGCACTGGGCCTGCCGGCCGGCGCGGCACACGCCGACACCAAACCCCGCATCGATCTGCGGGTGCTGGTGGTGAGCGACGGCGGCCCGTCGACCGACGCGATAGCCGCCGAACTGGCCGCGGCGGGTACGCCGTACACCCGGATCGACCTCACACAGTCCGGCCGGACCGTGATCGACGCAGACTTCCTCGCGGACACCGTGGACGGCAGGCCGCGCGCCAAGTTCCAGGCCGTGGTGCTGCCCAGCGACAACCCGTTCCCGGCCGGCTCGTCCGAGATGGCGGCCCTGGCGGCGTACGAGCAGACGTACGATGTGCCCCAGGTCGACGCCTACACCTACGCGCGTCCCGAAGCCGGACTGCAGTACCCGGTCCACGGCGGCTACTCCGGCAGCATCGACGGCAGGCGGGCGGAGGTGACCGCTGCCGGCAAGGCGGGCCCCTTCGGCTATCTCGACGGGGCGGTGCCCTTCGAGGACAACGACCCGGCGATCGGCGAGAGTTACGCCTATCTGTCGAAGCCTGTGGCGGGGGCCGACTTCACCCCGTACGTCGAAGCGGCGATCCCCGGGCAGCCGACCAAGGGCACGCTGGTGGGCGAGTACCGGCACGACGGCCGGCGCGAGCTGGTCGTCACCTTCGTCTACAACCAGTACCAGCAGCAGTTCCGGCTCCTGGCCCGCGGCATCGTGGAGTGGATGACCGGCGGTGTGCACCTGGGCGCCTCACGGAACTACTTCGCCGTCCACGTGGACGACCTGTTCGCGGCGGACGACCGCTGGAACAGCCGACTCAACTGCACGCCCGGCGACGTCGACTGCACGGACCCGACGGCGACGCCCGACCCGATCCGGATGACGCCCGCCGACGTCGACCACGCCGTCGACTGGCAGAACAGCAAGAAGTTCACCTTCGACTTCGCCTACAACGGCGCGGGCAGCGTCGACCACCGCGAGGACAACAACGGCGCCGACCCGCTCACCGACCGGCTGATCGAACGCCGGGGTGAGTTCCGGTGGATCAACCACACCTACTCGCACCCCTTCCTCGGCTGTGTGCAGGACACGACCGTGGTGCCCTGGAAGTGCGCGACCAACGCCGACGGCAGCATCCGGTGGATGAGCCGCAACGACATCTCCGACGAGATCGCCATCAACCGGGTCTGGGGCCAGAGCGCCGGACTGCCGCTGGTGAACAGCGAGTTGGTCACCGGCGAGCACTCGGGCATGAAGGTGCTGCCGCAGCAGCCCGAGGACAACCCCAACCTGGCGCTCGCCCTCGACGACAACGACATCGCCTGGCTCGGCTCCGACAACTCCCGTGAGCCAGGTCAGCGCCGGGTCGGTCCGTCCACGACCGTGCCCCGCTACCCGATGAACGTCTTCTACAACGCGGGCCGGGCGGCCGAGCAGGTCGACGAGTACAACTGGCTCTACACCAGCCGCGCCCAGGGAGGCAGCGGCATCTGCGAGGACAACCCGGCCACCACCACGTGTCTGCCGGCGCCGCTGAACACCGCCACCGGCTATGCCGACCACATCGTGCCGCTGGAGACGCAGATCGCCCTCGGGCACGTCCTGGCCAACGACCCCAAGCCGCACTTCATCCACCAGTCGAACCTGGCCGAGGACCGCATCGCCTACCCCGTGCTCGACGGCGTCCTGGACGGCTACAAGGCACTGTTCTCCGAGGACACCCCGGTGGTGAACCTGCGGATGCGCGACATCGGGGCGGAACTCGAGCGCCGGGCGAAGTGGCAGGCCGCAGTCAGGGCCGGAGAGATCACCGCCTACCGCATCGGCGAAACGGTGACCGTCGACGCACCGGACGGACTGGCGGTCACCGCGACCCTGCCCACCGGAACCACGCTGGCCGGTGCCGCCTTCGGCGAGGCCTACGCCGGGTCGGTGTCCGGCTGGACGCCCTCGACGGGCGCGCCGCTCGCCCTCACCCTGCCGGCCTCCGCCGTGGCTCCGGCCCCCGACGCCACCGCCGAGACCGCCCCGGCCACCAAGCCCGCACCGGACACCCGTGTCCCCGCGGGTGTCACCGACCCGGTGGGTCGCACCACAGACGGCTGAACGGCGCATCCGCGCACGACCTGAAGGTCCCGGCCGCCCCACGGCGGCCGGGACCGGCCCGAACCACCCCACACCTCGGCCGTGGAGCACATCGATGCCCGTTCCTCAGGGCGCGCGACGTACCGGAGCGACGCGCGTCACCCTGCTCACCGAAGGCACCTACCCGCACAGCCACGGAGGCGTCAGCGTCTGGTGCGACCAGCTCGTCCAGGGCATGCCCGACCTGGCCTTCGACGTCATCGCCGTCACCGGCACAGGACGTGAGCCGGTCGTCTGGGACCTGCCCGCGCACGTCTCCAGTGTGCTGTCCGTCCCCATGTGGGGCGCCCCGCCCGAGGGCCGCCCGCCCCGGGGCCGGTTCCGCAACCAACTCGCCGCCGCCTACGAACGGTTCCTGGCCGCGCTGCTCGACCCGCGTGCCGAGGACGGGTTCGCGCCCGCCCTGTACGCACTGGCGCGGGCCGCGACGGACGGGACGCTGAGCCCTTTCCTGCGCGCGGACCGGGCGATCTCGATCCTGACCGCGCTGTGGAACCGCCCCGGTCTCGCCGTGCGCGAGGCGCGGCCGACCCTGCACGACGCGCTCACCGCGACCGCCCTGCTGGAGCACGCCCTGCGCCCGCTGGCCGCCCCGGCGCCCGAGAGCGGGGTCGCACACGCGGTGAGCGGCGGGGTCGCCGTCCTGCCGGGCCTGGCCGCCCTCGAACAGCACGGCGTCCCCCTGCTGTTGACCGAGCACGGGGTCTATCTGCGCGAGCGCTACCTCGGCTACCGCACCGCGCCCTACCGCTGGCCGGTGAAGGCCGTCGTCCTCGGGTTCTTCCGGCTGCTGGCGCAGGAGAGCTACCGCCGGGCCGCCCTGATCACCCCGGGCAACCGCTACAACCGGCTGTGGGAGGAGGAGGGCGGCGCCGACCCGGCGTCGATCCGCACGGTCTACAACGGCGTCGACCCCGCCGCGTTCCCGGCGGCCGGGCCCGAGCCGGACTCCCCCACCCTCAGCTGGGCCGGCCGCGTCGACCCCATCAAGGACCTGGAGACCCTCATCCGGGCCTTCGCCCTCGTCCGTGACCGGCTCCCGCACGCTCGGCTCCGGCTGTTCGGCGGGACCCCGCGGGGCGGAGAGGCCTACCGGGAGCGCTGCGAGGCGCTGGCCGCCGAGCTCGGGCACACCGACGCCGTCACCTTCGAAGGACGCGTCGACGACATCAAGGACGCCTACGCCGCCGGGAACGTCGTGATGCTCTCCAGCATCAGCGAGGGCTTTCCCTTCACCCTGATCGAGGCCATGTCCTGCGGCCGGGCCACCGTCTCCACCGACGTGGGCGGTGTCCGCGAGGCCGTCGGAGACACCGGGCTGGTGGTGCCCCCACGCGATCCGGCGGCGATGGCCGCGGCGGCGCTGGAGCTGCTGGGGGATCCCGGGCGGCGCAGGGCGATGGGTGAGGCGGCCCGACTGCGGGTCATCGAGCAGTTCACCCTCCGGCAGACCATTGACACGTTTCGGTCCGTCTATCTGGAACTGGCCCACCCCAGGAGGGAGTTGACGATCGTGCCGACGTTCGGAGCGTCCGCGCCGGTCGTCCACGGCACCGGAAGCCTCGCCCTGTGAGCGGGCCGATGTCCCTCGAACCCGGTGGCGCGGAGCAGGACACGCTGGCCATCCGGCTGGCCCGCCCCCGCCCGGCGCGCCGCCGGCCGCGCTGGGCCCTGGACGACACCACGCTCGCCATCCGGCTGCCCCGGCAGGGCCCCGACGAGGAGGCGGTCAGTGAACTCGCCGCCGAACTCGCCGACCGCATAGGCCCCGCCGTCCACCCCTACGAGGTGGCGGCGCTGCTGGAGGCGGAGGGACTGTCCGCTTCGCTGATCAACGAACGCTACGGCCACCCGAACCTGTTCTCCCTGGCCGCCGCCCTCTACGAGCGGGTGCCGCGTACCTTCCCCGAGCCCGCCCCGGCGGCCGACCCGTGGCGCCCCGACACCCTGCGCTGTCTCCTGCGGGGCGTGCTGTTCGCCCTGCCGGGGCTCGCCTACCTGCTGACCGCGCCGCTATGGAGCGCCAGCGGGTACGCCCCCGCCCTCATCGTGGCCGGGCTCGTCTCCTGGGCATGGGGTCAGGCGCTCGGCCACCGCGCGCACCTGCGGATGGCGACCGGCCGCCGGGAGGCGGGCCGTACTCTCCTGCTCGGCGCGCCCATGGGAGCAATGGTGGCCACGGCGGTCGCCGCGCTGCCCGCCGACGGCGGACCGGTGACCCTGGTGGCGGCCGCGCAGTCCGCGTACCTGGCGGCCGCCGGTGTCCTGCTGGTGCTGGGCCGGGAGCGGCTGCTTCTGGCCGCGCTCAGCCCGCTGCTCGCGGGTGCCGCCCTCCTGCCGTGGTGGGAGCCCGGCCCCGCGCTCCGGGCCGGGCTGCCCTTGCTGGCGCTGCTCGCCACGCTCAGCGTCACCGGCTGGGTCCTGCGGGGCGCCCTCGCCGTCCCGGCGGTCGCCGACGCGACCCGGCCGCGGCTGCTGTGGTCGCTGCCGTACGGCCTGTTCGGGCTGGCCGCGGGGGTGCTGGTGCTGTTGGAGGGGCGGGAGGAGCCGTACGCGGTGATCGTGCTGACGCTCAGCATGGGGCCGGCGGAATGGCTGCTGTACCGCTACCGGGGGCTGTCGGTCGCCGCGCTGCGGGCCACCGCCACGCCCACCGGGTTCCTGCTGCGCTCGGCCGGCGTCCTCGGTTTCTGTCTGTTCGCCTATCTCGCGCCGCTGCTGCCCGCGGCCCTGCTCACCGGCGCCGACCCGGCCGCCCTGCTGCTGCTCGCCGCCGTCCTGTGGACCGCGCTGCTGCTCCAGGCGTTCGGGGCGGCCTGGTCGTCGGCCGGGATCTGCCTGGCTGCGGCCGGCGGGGCCGGGTCGGTCACCCTGTTCCGCCTGCCACCGGGCGACGCCCTGGCTCTGCCGCTCGCCTGCGGCGCCGCCGCCCTGTGTCTGGCGGCGTGCGCGCTGTGGCTGCTCGGCCGCCCCGCACCGCACGCCTGAGCCCCACCCCCCCTCTCCGCCCGCATCCCACCCAACCGAAGGGACACCGCAGTTGACCTCCGCACCGCTCGCCGCCGTCACCGGAGCCGAGGGCTTCATCGGCTCGCACCTCACCGAGGCACTGGTCGCCTCCGGACACCGGGTCAGGGCCATGGCCCAGTACAACTCCTTCTCTTCCTACGGCTGGCTGGAGACCCTGCACCCGGACGTGCTGGACCAGGTGGAGATCGTCCTCGGCGACGTCCGTGACCCCGGTTCCGTCCGCGGCCTCCTCGAAGGCGCCGACACCGCCTACCACCTGGCCGCCCTGATCGCGATCCCGTACTCCTACCAAGCCCCGCACAGCTACGTGGACACCAACGTCACCGGCACCCTGAACGTGCTGGAGGCCGTGCGCGCACTCGGCACGCCCCGGCTGGTGCACACCTCCACCAGCGAGACGTACGGCACCGCGCAGACCGTGCCCATCACCGAGGACCACCCCATCAACACCCAGTCCCCGTACGCCGCTTCGAAGGCGGGCGGGGACCGGCTGGCCGACAGCTACCACGCCAGCTTCGACACCCCGGTCGTCACGCTGCGGCCCTTCAACACCTTCGGGCCGCGCCAGTCGATGCGCGCGGTCATCCCCACCGTCATCGGGCAGGTCGCCGCCGGGGAACGCACCATCACCCTCGGCGACCTGCGCCCCACCCGGGACTTCACCTTCGTCAAGGACACCGCGCAGGCCTTCCTCGCCGTGGGCACCGCGCCGGCCGGGCAGGTCGTCGGCCGTACCTTCAACGCCGGGACCGGCGGGGAGATCTCGGTCGGCGACCTGGTCGCGCTGATCGGCAAGGTGATGGACACCGCCCTCGACGTCCGCGAGGACACCGCCCGCATCCGTCCCGCCAACTCCGAGGTGATGCGGCTGGTCGCGGACGCGAGCCGGCTCGCCGCCGCCAGCGGCTGGCGGCCCGCGCACACCCTGGAGGAAGGCCTGGCTGCCACCGTGGAGTTCTTCCGCGACCCGGCCAACCTCGCCCGCTACAAGACCGGCATCTACAACATCTGACCCCGCGCAGCGGATCTCGTCCGTCACGACCGCGCACGTCCGCGCACGTCCACGAAGCGTTCACGAAGGAGGAGCCCCATGCACGCAGTGATCCTGGCGGGAGGCAAGGGCGTCCGGCTGCGGCCCTACACCACCGCGCTGCCCAAGCCGCTCGTGCCCATCGGCGACCAGCACGCCATCCTGGAGATCGTGCTGCGCCAGTTGTCCACGGCCGGTTTCACCAGCTGCACCATCGCCATCGGCCACCTCGGCGAGATCATCCGCGCCTATGTCGGCGACGGCTCCCAGTGGGGCCTGGCCGTCGACTACGCCACCGAGGAGAGCCCGCTGGGCACCATGGGCCCGCTGCTCAACCTGCGCGACCGCCTGCCCGAGACGTTCCTGGTGATGAACGGCGACGTCCTCACCGACCTCGACTACGCCGACGTCCTGCGCCGGCACCGCGGGTCCGGGGCCCCGCTGACCATCGCGACGTACGCCCGCAAGGTGCACATCGACTTCGGGGTGCTGACCACCGACTCCAGCAAGGTCGTCGCGTTCACCGAGAAGCCGAGCATGGACTACCGCGTCTCCATGGGCGTCTACGGCCTGTCCCGCACCACCCTCGACGGCTACACGCCCGGACTCCCGCTCGGTTTCGACGAGTTGGTGCTCGACCTGCTCAAGACCGAGAACCAGCCGCACGCCTACGAGTTCGACGGGTACTGGCTGGACATCGGCCGCCCGGACGACTACGACCGGGCCAATGCCGAGTTCACCACCCGCAAGTCGCTTCTGCTCAAGGGAGCCTGAGCACGTCATGCGCATTCTCGTCCTGGGCTCCACCGGCTATCTCGGCGCTCACGTCGCGCAGCGGCTGCGCGCCCTGCCGGGCGCGCAGGTCCTCGTCGGCGGCCGGTCGCCGGCCGCCGATGTCGACGTCGACCTCGCCCGCATCCGCCCGGAGCAACTGGCGAAGGCCCTCGCGTCGGCCGCGCCCGACACCGTCGTCAACTGCGCGGGCGCGACCGGCGGCGACGCCGTCACCCTCGCCGAGGTCAACGCGCGCGGTCCCGCGGTGCTGTGCGCGGCCCTGCGCGAGGCGGCGCCCGCGGCCCGTTTGGTGCACTTGGGCTCGGCCGCCGAGTACGGCCCCGGCACGCCGGACATGCCGGTGACGGAGTCGGCGGCCACCCGCCCGGTCGGCCCCTACGGTGCGACCAAGCTCGCGGGCACGGTCGCGGTGACCGCCTCCGGCCTGGACGCGGTGGTGCTGCGGGTGGGCAATCCGGTCGGGCCCGGAGCGCCGTCCACCGGGCTGCCCGGCCGGATCGCCGCGCTGCTGCGCGAGGCGGGACCCGACCCGGAGGCGGTGCTGCGGCTCGGCGACCTGTCCGCCCACCGCGACTTCGTCGACGTGCGCGACGTGGCGCGGGCGGTGGTCCTCGCGGCCACGGCTCCGGGCCCGCTGGCGCCCGTCCTCAACCTCGGCGGGGGCCGGGCCGTCCCGGTGCGCGACCTGGTGCGGAGTCTGGCCGGCCTGGCCGGCTTCCGGGGCCGGATCGAGGAGAGCACGGTGGGTTCGGCCCGCTCCGCGCAGGTGTCGTGGCAGTGTTCGGACATCTCCGCCGCCGAGGAGGCCCTGGGATGGCGTCCGGCGCACTCCCTCGACGACGCGCTGGCGGCCCTGTGGGAAGGCGGCCGTGTGCCGTGAGCCTGCTGATCCCGCTGTACGTCCATCCGGCCGAGGACCCGGGTGCCTGGCACCGGCTGATCACCGCGGCGACGGGCACCTACGGTGTCGTTCTCAACCCGGCGAGCGGTCCGGGCGAGGTCCCCGACCCCGCGTTCACCGCGGCGGCCAGTGCGCTGCGGGCGGCGGGGGCGCGGCTGCTGGGCTATGTCGACACCGACTACGGGGTGCGCGACCCCGCGGAGATCACCGAGGACATACGTCGGCACCGCGAGTGGTACGCGGCGGACGGCTGTTTCCTGGACCGGGTGACGGCGACGGCGGACGGGCTGCCGGCCTGCCGCCGGCTGGTGCGGACGCTGCGTCGGCTGGGCGTGGGGACGGTCGTCCTCAACCCTGGCGTCCACCCGGCGCCGGGATACGCCCGCCTCGCCGACCTGACCGTCACCTTCGAAGGTCCCTGGTCGACGTATGTCTCCGCCTTCAGTCGGCCGGGGTGGGCCGCACGGCATTCCCCCGAGCGGCTGTGCCATCTCGTGTACGGCGTGCCCGAGGCGCTCGTTCCGCTGGCCGTTCGCACGGCGCACGAGCGCGGGGCGGCGGTCTGCGGTCCCGTGACGGGTGAACCACCCAACCCGTGGGCCCAGTTGACTCCGGCGCTCACCGGGGCCGGCCGATGAGCGGGCGCGGGCTTTCCCGCGCGGCCCTGCTGATCGCGTTGACGGCCGTGGCGCTGACGGGCTGTTCCGGCAGCGCCGAGCCGCCCGGCGACGCGCGCGGGGAGGCGCACGGCGGGGCGCACGATACGGCGTCGCCCTCGCGGGCCGTGTGGAAGCCCCGTCCGGGTCTCGCCTGGCAGTGGCAGCTCGACGGCAGGGTCGACGCGTCGGCAGACGTGCCGGTCTACGACATCGACGGCTTCGAGAACTCCGCCGCGGACGTGGCCCGGCTGCACCGCGCGGGGAGGAAGGTCATCTGTTACGTCAACGTGGGGGCGTGGGAGGACTTCCGGCCCGACCGGAAGGCCTTCCCCCGTTCGGTTCTCGGCGAGCCCAACGGGTGGTCGGGCGAGCGGTGGCTGGACATCCGGCAGTTGTCCGTCCTGCGCCCGATCATGGAACGCCGCTTCGACATGTGCCGCGGCAAGGGCTTCGACGCGGTGGAGCCCGATCTGGTGGAGGGCTACGGCAACGACACCGGCTTTCCGCTCACCGCACGTGACCAGCTCAGGTACAACCGCATGATCGCGGACATCGCCCACGAGCGGGGGCTGTCGGTGGGGCTGAAGAACGACCTTCCTCAAATCCCCCAGCTTGTCCGGCACTTCGACTTCGCGGTCAACGAGGAGTGCGCCCAGTACGACGAGTGCGGTGCGCTCTCCCCGTTCATCGCTGCGGGCAAGGCGGTGTTCCACGTGGAGTACAAGGAGCCGCGGAGCAGTTTCTGTGCCGAGTCCCGTCGGCTGAGGCTGTCGTCGATGCGCAAGGAGCCGGAACTCGGGGTGTGGCGGAGCCCTTGCTGACAACGCGGTAGTCCTGGCTACCCGTGGGGCGCGAAGTCGGCCAGGGTGAGCGCCGAGTGGGCCGGGCGGCCCGTGGCGGAGGGCATAGCAGACCCTGAGGGCGCCCTTCCCGTGCCTATGGGAAGGGCGCCCTCAGGGTCTGTCTGGGTGTACTCGGAGGCGTCTGCCTGCGTCGGGTCAGGCGTGACGGTGCGAGCGTCGGTTGCCGGTGACGACGCGGTACAGGGCGAGCAGGATGAGGGAGCCGACGATCGCGGCGATCCACGTGGACAGCTCGAAGAACCCGTCGATCGAGTCCACACCAAAGATGACCTTGCCGAGCCAGCCACCGAGCAGACCACCGACGATGCCGATCAGCATGGTGATGATGATGCCGCCCGGGTCCTTGCCCGGCATCAGCGCCTTGGCGATCGCGCCGGCGAGGAGCCCGATGATGATCCAAGCAATGATGCCCATGGTGTCTCCGCTTCGTCGTATAAGGATTCTGTTAAGTCATCGGGTGCGCCGATCTCGCCCGTCCAAACGTCTCCGTCCGATATCAGCTCTCCAGGCTTTGCTGCGAAGCCGGTTGACGGGTGGTCCGATGGGGACCGCCGAGGGCGGCGATCTCGCGTACGGCCTCCGCGACGGCCGGGGCGCCCCTTCTTGAGATCGAACCGTGGTTGCCGGTGACCTTCACGCTGTCGATGTTCGCGTTGCGAGCGGGTCGAAGGTGATGTGCCGCCATCCCGGCCCCAGTTCGGCCAGGGTCCCCGACCGGCATCATGTCGGTCCAACTCGCCTGCTTCGGGGAGGTGTTGTCGTTCTCCACATCCTGGACGGTCACGGCTTCGGCGATGCGGAAGTCGCCCTTCTGGGTGCTGATCTCGGCGGGGCCGCCCAGGATGTCGTCGGCGAGCAGGGTGAGGCGGGCGCTGCTGGCCTCGTCGAGCTTGACGGTGAACTCGACGGATCCTGAGTTGCCGAGGATGCGGTTCTTGGGCGCGGGGGCCTCGATCCGCCGGACGCCGCCGTGGCGGGTGACCGGAAAGCTACGTTGCATTCACGTTGCAGGAAACAGCTCCGTTGCGCACAAAGTCAGTCTCCGCAGGCACAAAGCCGTGATTTCATTGCAACGATCCGGCCACCCAACGCAAAAACATCATGCGTGCTGTTGCGATGAAGTGAAGATGAACGCTCCGCGCACCGCATCGGGAGCCGCCGACGGGCCGTTGTTCCGTACCCTGGCGGCATGCGCATGCGCCCCACCCTGAGCTGGACCCCTGCCGGGGACCTGCCGCCGGCGACCACGGATCTGGAGCCCGTCGTCGATGCGCTGCGCGCCGGTGGAGTGCTGGTGCTCAGCGGAGCGGGTATCTCCACGGAGTCGGGCATCCCCGACTACCGGGGCGAGGGCGGGAGCCTGAGCCGGCACACACCGATGACCTACCAGGACTTCACCGCCGACGTCCGGGCCCGACGACGGTACTGGGCCCGCAGCCACCTCGGCTGGCGCACCTTCGGCCGGGCCCGCCCCAACGCCGGCCACCAGGCCGTGGCCACCTTCGGGCGGCACGGTCTGCTCTCGGGTGTCATCACCCAGAACGTGGACGGCCTCCACCAGGCCGCGGGCAGTGAGGACGTCGTGGAACTCCACGGAACCCTGACCCGGGTCCGCTGCCTCTCCTGCGGCGCCTTCAGCCCGCGCCACGAACTCGCCCAGCGACTGGAGGAGGCCAACCCGGCGTTCGAACCCGTGGCCGCCGGAATCAACCCGGACGGGGACGCCGACCTCACGGACGACCAGGTCGGGGGCTTTCGCGTGGTGCCCTGTACGGCGTGCGGCGGCACGCTCAAGCCGGACGTCGTGTTCTTCGGCGAAACCGTTCCGCCGCAGCGGGTCGCGCACTGCCGTGAGCTGGTCCGCGCGGCGACCTCGGTGCTGGTCCTCGGCTCCTCGCTGACGGTGATGTCCGGGCTTCGGTTCGTCCGCCAGGCGGCGCAGGAAGGCAAGCCGGTGCTGATCGTCAACCGGGATCGGACCCGGGGTGACCAGCACGCCCTCACCAGGGTGTCCCTGCCGCTGGGCACGGCCCTGGGCACCGTCGCCGACCGGCTGGGCATCGCCTAGCCGTCGCCCCGTCCCACAGGGCTCCTCACCGCTCGGGTCCATAGACTGGGCATGACGGTCCTTCCCGGCACATTCGGTGGAAGGTGAGCGCGATGGCACAGGTCAGCGAGCTGAGAGTGCGCCTGCGGCGCGCCCTGGACGGATCGTGCCCGGCCGTGTTCCGGGAGCTGACCGATCCCCGGGAACTGGCCCGCTGGTGGGGACCGGACGGGTTCACCATCCCGAGCGTCGAGAGCGACCTCCGCCCGGGCGGCGCCTACCGCATCGCGATGCGGCCCCCGGAAGGTGAACTGTTCTACCTGGTCGGCGAGTTCCTCGAGGTCCAGCCCCCGGAACGCCTGGCGTACACCTTCCGCTGGGAGGATCCCGACCCCGAGGACCGGGAGACGGTGGTGACACTGTCGCTGCACGAGATCGACGCCACGCGGTCAGAACTGGTCCTGGACCAGGGCGACTTCACCTCGGAGCGGCGGCGGGCCCTCCACGAGGAAGGCTGGAGTCAGAGTTTCGGCAAACTCGCGGAGCTGCTCGCCTCGCAACGGGATTGACCCGCGGGTCAGTGCCCGGCGGCCGCTTTCACCAGGGCGACGGCCACACCGATCGCGGCGTCCACGAGGCCCGCCACCAGGGCCGCCAGGACGCCGCCTCCCATGCGCAGCCCGCCCACGCAGCCCCACAGGAAGAGGGAGACCACGCACACGCCCGCCGCCGCCAGCAACGCGGCGTGCAGCGTCAGGACGTCCAGTGCGGCCAGGGCGATCAGCACGGACGGGCCCGCGGCGCAGGACAGCAGCGGGCTGCTGACGTACAGCATGCGGCGCAGCTCAGGGCCGGTGGCGAGATGCCGGTGGACGGTGCGGTGGGCCTGCTGGTCGGCGACGAGCGCCGCGAGCCAGAGGCCCAGAGCGGTCGTCAGGACCGTGGCGACGGCGCCGAGTGCGCTCACCTCGCCGAAGGACAGACCGACCACCACAGCGATCATCGTGATCGTCGCGTAGATGCGTTCCTTCAGACGGTCCGCCAGTACACCGGCCTCCGCGCCGGGCGGCACATCCGCTAGCCGGTCGTCCACCGGCTGATGCCCCTCACGCGGCGGAGGGCCGCCGCCGTCAGCCTGACCGGTGCCACGCGCAGCACCAGGGCGCCCCTCCGGCCGCCCGGGAGCGGCTTGGCGTAGTAGGGGCGGCCGAGACGGGACGCGCGAAACCACCGGGTGCCGGACAGTTCCCTCGCGGGCGGAACGGGGATGCGGCTGCCCGGGTCGTCCGTGCGGAGGGTCAGCGTCCACCGTCCTGGTCGCAGTGTCCCCACCGGTAGGCGGGCGGTGAAGGCGGGGCTGCCGTCGCATGCGTACACCAGGGGCACCTCGCGCACCGAGCCCGCGTCCTCTTCGGCGCGCAGGGCGGTGACGGGGCGGCCCGCGGCATCGTCGGTCAGTCGGCCGCCGACGACGAGGGTGGCGGGTGCCGAGGTGTCCCAGGCGATCCCGGTCACGCGGCAGACCGGAGCGACCTCGGCTTCCCGGAGATCCAGGGAGAAGTGGCCGTGGGGGGTGAAGAAGGGGCGTGCGGTAGTGAGGCCGTGCCCGGGCCGAGGACCGGGGGCCAGGTCCCGCTGCGGTGGAGCGTGCCGCTCGCCACTGGCGTCCGTGCGGGCCTGCCGGAGCCTCACGGCTCGGCTCACCCCCTGGGCGCGGACGTCCAGGTAGAGGTCCCAGCGGCCGCTGCCGAGCGGGGCGCCCGAGTCCACGGTGGCCAGGTCCACATCGGCCGTGAAGCCGGTCGCGGCGTCCTGGCCGTGGTGCGGGCCCGTGTCGACGGTCACGGGTACTTGGATGTCCGGGTGCCGGAAGCCGCTCGGGCGCAGGAGGAGACGGGTGTCGGACTGGAGGGGGCCGAGGGACTCGATCCGGGCGTGACCGGAGAGCCGGAGCACATCACCGTCGCCGGTCCAGGCGGCTTCGGCCAGTTCGTGGTGGACCGGGATGCGGCTCGTGACGTCGAAGCAGACGTCCGGGACGGCCTTCGCGGGGTCACGGAAGAAGGGGTGGGCCCAGTAGACGCGGCCCTTGTCGACGACATGGCCGCGCGCCGCGTCCTCCTTGGCGTGCCGGGCCACGGTCATGAGGTCCTCGAAGCGGTCGGCGCGCAGGAGGTGGACGATCAGCCGGTCCTGCGGGGCGATCGACTGGAAGACACCGTCGCTCACGTAGTTCCGCGCCCAGTGCCGGAACTGCGGGTAGAAGAACTCCCGTGCCTGCTGTTCGCTCTCCCGGGGCAGCAGCGCACGCAACGGCCCGCACAGTTCCCACTCCACGTGGCGGCGCATGATCCGGTCCTGGCGCGGTCCGGGCTCCAGGTAGCGGGCGACCGTTTCGAAGCACAGCCGGGTACCGTCCATGCGGTGGACGAGGTCGGCCGCGGTACGAGTGAGGTTGTTGCCATTATGGCGGTTGCGTGAGTAGTAGCAGTCGTAGTCGGCGACCACGGAGATGCCGTCGGCGTTGAGGTAGGCGGCAGCCGTGAACGGCTTGTCCTCGCAGTTGCGGTACGGCGGGAACCTCAGGTTCAGCCGTTCGATCAGCGAGCGCCGGAACAGCTTCCAGCAGCCCAGGGTGCGGTAGGCGGCGGAGGAGAAGACGTCCGTCCGGGGCTGGTTGTGCGAGAAGACCGCGGTCGGCACGGCTCGCCCGCCGACCGACACCATCTTGCCGAGGACCACGTCGGTGCCGTTCTCGTCCGCCATGGCGACCATCCGGCGCAGGGCGTCCGGACCGAGGTAGTCGTCGGAGTCGAGGAAGAAGACGTAGTCGCCGACGGCCCTGTCCAGGCCGGTGTTGCGGGGGACTCCGGCCCCTCCGCTGTTCGGCTGATGGACGACCTGCATGCCGGAACGGGTCCGTGCGAGGCGGTCCAGTTCTTCTCCGGTGCCGTCGGTCGAGCCGTCGTCGACCGCGATGATCTCGATCTCGTCCGGACTGAGCGTCTGCTCCATGACGGAGGTGACGCATCGCGTCAGTTCCGGCATCGCGTTGTACGCGGGGATGATCACGCTCACGCGGGGAGGGGTCGTACGGGACATGGGGTGCTCCGGGCCGTGGGGTGGTGCGGTGCTGGGG
>NZ_JAIGQA010000015.1:0-70950 GCF_019733245.1 Streptomyces sp. WAC04114 | reverse complement strand
GCCCCGACCCACACCCCCCGCCAAGGCGAAGGCGAAGGCGGAGCCTAAGCCGTGCCGCCGCCCGCGCTCGGCTGTTCCTCGCTCGCTTCGCCGCGTGCGAGACGGCTGTGAGTACGGCCGTACAGGAAGTAGACGAGGAAGCCGGCGGCCATCCAGATGGCGAAGCGGACCCACGTCTCGGCGGGCAGGTTGATCATCAGCCACAGCGAGGCGCACACCGACAGGATCGGAATGACCGGCACCCACGGCGTACGGAACGCCCGCGGCAGGTCGGGGCGGCTCTTGCGCAGGATGATCACACCGATGGCGACGACCACGAAGGCGAACAGCGTGCCGATGTTCACCAGCGCGGCCAGCTCCGTCAGCGGTGTGAACCCGGCGAGGACCGCGATGATCACGCCGAGCAGGATCGTCGGCCGGTGCGGCGTCTTGAACCGCGGGTGGACGCGCGAGAAGAACCGCGGCAGCAGCCCGTCCCGGCTCATCGCGAAGAACACCCGGGTCTGCCCCAGCAGCAGGATCATGCACACCGTCGTCAGGCCGACCGCGGCGCCGAAGCTGATGAAGCCCGCGAACCACGGATGCCCGGTCGCCTTGAAGGCGTCGGCCAGCGGCGCGTCGACGGACAACTGGCTGTAGTGCTGCATGCCGGTGACGACGATCGACACGAGGACGTACAGCGTCGTGCAGATCACGAGGGAGCCGAGGATGCCGCGCGGCATGTCGCGCTGCGGGTTCTTGGTCTCCTCCGCGGCCGTGGCCACGACGTCGAAGCCGATGAAGGCGAAGAACACGACCGAGGCCGCGGTGAAGATGCCCATCACGCCGAAGTTCGAGGGCGCCCAGCCGAACATCAACTGGATCAGTGGGGAGTCGAGGCTCGACCCCGCCTCCACCGGCTTCTCCTTCGGGATGAACGGGTCGTAGTTCTTGCCCTCGATGAGGAACGCACCCGCGATGATCACGACGAGGACGACGGTCACCTTGATGGCGACGACGACCGACGTGATCCGCGCGGACAGCTTCATGCCGACCACGAGGATGGCGGTGAGGACGAGGACGAGCGCCGCGGCGAGGATGTCGAAGCCGAAGGTGTCGGCGCCCTCCCGGCTGCCCAGCCCCGCGGGCATCGTCCAGCCCGCGTTCTCCATCAGCGACTGGATGTAGCCCGACCAGCCGACGGCGACCACCGCCGTCCCCAGCGCGAACTCCAGGACCAGGTCCCAGCCGATGATCCAGGCGGGAAGCTCTCCGAGGGAGGCGTAGGAGAACGTGTAGGCGGATCCGGCGACCGGGACCGTGGACGCGAACTCGGCGTAACAGAGCGCGGCCAGGGCGCAGGCGACGCCGGCCGCCACGAACGCCAGGGCCGTGGCCGGCCCGGCGTTGTTCTTGGCGACGGTGCCGGTGAGAACGAAGATGCCGGTGCCGATGATCACACCGACGCCGAAGACCGTCAGATCCAGGGCGGACAAGGACTTCTTGAGTGCGTGCTCTGGTTCCTCGGTGTCGAGGAGGGACTGCTCGACCTTCTTCGTCCGGAAGAGGGTACTGCTCACGGGGTTACCTCCCACGCTTGTCGTCCTCGACATGATCGAGAGGGGGCACCATCCGTATGCCCCGACGGGGGAGGATTCACGCCATTGGGCCGGTTTCACCACCCTTCACGGTGGTGAAACCGGCCCATTCAGCGGTGTCAGTCGCGCGCGGATTCCACAGCGTCCGCGGCGGACCGCTCGTAGCGGCCGTCGAGGCGGGCGACCAGCCCGGTCACCTGCCGGGCGATGTCCGGCGCGGTGAGACCGATCTCGGCCAGGACCTCGGCACGCGAGGCGTGGTCGAGGAACCGCGGCGGGATGCCGAAGTCACGCAGCGGCACGTCCACGCCCGCGTCACGCAGCGCCTGCGCGATCGCCGAGCCCACACCACCGACCCGGCTGTTGTCCTCGACGGTGACGACCACACGGTGCTGCTCGGCGAGCGGGGCCATGGCCTCGTCAACGGGCTTGACCCAGCGCGGGTCGACGACGGTCGTGGAGATGCCCTGCTTGTCGAGCAGGCCGGCGATCTCCAGGCACATCGGCGCGAGGGCACCGACGGAGACCAGCAGGACGTCCGGCCGGTCGGTGCCGGGCTCGCGCAGCACGTCCATGCCGCCCACGCGTCGCACGGCGGGCACGGCGGGGCCGACGGCGCCCTTGGAGAAGCGGACCACGGTCGGCGCGTCGTCGACGGCGACGGCCTCGCGCAGCTGCGCGCGGACCTGGTCGGCGTCACGCGGTGCGGCCAGCCGCAGTCCGGGCACGACCTGAAGGATCGACATGTCCCACATGCCGTTGTGGGAGGCGCCGTCGGTGCCGGTGACCCCGGCCCGGTCGAGCACGAAGGTGACGCCGCACTTGTGCAGGGCCACGTCCATCAGCACCTGGTCGAAGGCGCGGTTGAGGAAGGTGGCGTAGACGGCGAACACCGGGTGCACCCCGCCCGTGGCCAGGCCGGCCGCGGAGACGGCGCCGTGCTGCTCGGCGATGCCGACGTCGTAGACCCGTTTGGGGAAGCGCTTGGCGAACTTGTCCAGGCCCACGGGCTGGAGCATGGCGGCCGTGATGGCCACGATGTCCTCGCGCTCCTCGCCGAGCTTGACCATCTCCTCGCCGAACACGGAGGTCCAGTCGGCGCCGGAGCTGGCGATCGGCAGGCCCGTGTCGGGGTGGATCTTGCCGACGGCGTGGAAGCGGTCCGCCTCGTCCTGGAGGGCGGGCTGGTAGCCGCGGCCCTTCTCGGTGAGGCAGTGCACGATGACCGGCCCGCCGAACCGCTTGGCCTTGGCGAGCGCGGACTCCAGGGCCTCGAGGTCGTGCCCGTCGATCGGACCGACGTACTTCAGACCGAGGTCCTCGAACATGCCCTGCGGGGCGATGAAGTCCTTCAGGCCCTTCTTGGCGCCGTGCAGGGTGTCGTAGAGCGCCTGCCCGACGACGGGGGTGCGCTCCAGGACCTCCTTGGTGCGGGCCAGGAAGCGCTCGTAGCCGTCCGTCGTGCGCAGCGTCGCGAGGTGGTTGGCGAGGCCGCCGATGGTCGGCGCGTAGGAGCGCTCGTTGTCGTTGACGACGATGACGAGCGGGCGGTCCTTGGCGTCGGCGATGTTGTTCAGCGCCTCCCAGGCCATGCCGCCGGTCAGCGCGCCGTCACCGATCACGGCCACGACGTGGTCGTCGCGCTCCAGGATCTGGTTGGCCTTGGCGATGCCGTCGGCCCAGCCGAGGACGGTCGAGGCGTGCGAGTTCTCGATCACGTCGTGCTCGGACTCGGCCTGCGAGGGGTAGCCGGACAGGCCGCCCTTCATCTTCAGCTTCGAGAAGTCCTGGCGGCCGGTGAGCAGCTTGTGGACGTAGGACTGGTGGCCGGTGTCCCAAAGCACCTTGTCCCGGGGCGAGTCGAAGACCCGGTGCAGGGCGATGGTGAGCTCCACCACGCCGAGGTTGGGGCCGAGGTGACCGCCGGTCTTGGAGACCGCTTCGACAAGGAAGCTCCGGATCTCCTCCGCCAGCTGGTTCAGCTCCTCCAGGTTGAGCCGGTCCAGATCGCGCGGTCCCCTGATACGGGTCAGCAGCGGCACCCGTGCCTCCTTGCAGTAGAGCTGTTGCCGGGCTCGTCGAGTCTAATGTTCCGCCACGGTGGAAGGTGTCCGGGCGGTGCGTCATACGTCACCCGATCTGCCGTACCCCGCTACGGCCCGCTCTACGACACGGCTGTGCCCGGCACCGCCATGGGTGCCGGGCACAGGTTCCGGTAACGGAGGTCGGCGGTGTCAGGCGCGACCCGCGGTCCGCTGCGTCTTACGGGTGACCGAGTCGATGACCACGGTCGCCAGCAGCACGCCACCGGTGATCATGTACTGGACGGGCGCGCCGGTTCCCTGCAGGGCCAGGCCGTACTGGATCGACGTGATCACCATGACACCGAGCAGGGCGTTCCAGATGCGGCCGCGCCCGCCGAAGAGGCTGGTACCGCCGATGACGGCCGCCGCGATGACGTTCATCAGCAGGTCGCCGGCGCCGGCGCTCTGGTTGGCGGCCGCGATCTTGGAGGCCCAGAACAGGCCTCCGACCGCGGCGAACAGGCCCGCGAGGGCGAACACCGAGACACGGACGGCGACGACGTTGATGCCCGCGCGGCGGGACGCCTCGACGCTGCCGCCGAGTGCGAACACCTTACGGCCGTACGGGGTGCGGCGGACCAGGAAGTCCATGGCGACCAGGACGACGAGGAACAGCAGCAGGGCCAGGGGCAGGCCCTTGTACTGGTTGAACATGATCGCGGCAGCGTAGGCGACGACGGCCAGCAGACCGGTGCGCAGCAGGATGTCGCTCAGCGGCCGGGACGGGACGCCGGCGGCCTCGCGGCGGCGGCTGTCGAGGAACGCGGAGACGAAGTAGCCGGCGACTGCGAGCGTCGCGAGGCCGTACGCGGCGGCTACATCGGAGAAGTAGTGCGTGGTCAGCTGCCCGACCACGCCGTCGCTGTCGATGTTGATCGTGCCGTTCTGGCCCAGCAGTTGGAGCATGAAGCCGTTCCAGAACAGCAGCCCCGCCAGGGTGACCGCGAAGGCCGGTGCCCCGATCCTCGCGAAGAAGAAGCCGTGCAGGGCGCCGATCAGCGCACCGCCGACGACGGCGATCAGCAGAGCGAGCCATTCGTTCACTCCGTGGCTGACGGAGAGAACGGCGAAGACGGCACCGGAGACACCGCTGACCGAGCCGACCGACAGGTCGATCTCCCCCAGCAGCAGCACGAAGATGATGCCCACGGACATCATGCCGGTCGCGACCATGGCGACGGAGATGTCGTTGAGGTTCTTCGCGGACAGGAAAGCCGGGTTCAGGCTCTGGAAGATGACGCAGATGACGACCAGGCCGACGACGACGGGGATCGAGCCCAGGTCACCGCCGCGGATCTTGCGCTTGAACTCGCCGAGGTAGCCGGCGAGGCCCTGCTCCCGGACGAGCAGCCGGGGGTCGACGGCGGTGTCGGAACCGGCGGCGGCCTCGGGGTTCTCCACGGCGTGCTCGTCGGTGGGCGTGGAGGTCTTGTCGATGCTCACTTCTGAGCCTCCCCGTTGCTGCGCGCCGCACGGCGGGTCACGGCGTTGTCCGTGGCACCGGTGATGGCGGAGATGATCTCTTCCTGCGACGTCGACTTGACCTCGAAGACGCCGTTGTTGCGGCCGAGGCGCAGCACGGCGACCTTGTCCGCGACGGCCTTGACGTCGGCCATGTTGTGACTGATGAGGATCACCGCATGACCGCGTTCGCGAAGCCGCTCCACGAGGTCGAGAACCTGCGCGGTCTGCTCGACGCCGAGGGCGGCGGTGGGCTCGTCGAGAATGACCAGCTTCGGCTCACCGAGCATGGACCGGGCGATGGCCACGGTCTGGCGCTGCCCGCCGGAGAGCGAGGCGATCGGGATACGGACGCTGGGGATGCGGATCGACAGCGTCTGCAGCAGCTCGCGGGAGCGGCGCTCCATCTCGACCTCGTCGAGGACACCGCGCCTGCGGACCTCCCGGCCGAGGTAGAGGTTGCCGACGACGTCGATGTTGTCGCACAGCGCGAGGTCCTGGTAGACGGTCGCGATGCCGAGGTTCTGGGCGTCGTGCGGCTTGTTGATCTGGACGGCCTTGCCGTCCCATTCGATGACGCCCTCATCGATGGGGTGCACGCCGGCGATCGTCTTGACCAGCGTGGACTTTCCGGCTCCGTTGTCGCCGACCAGGGCGACCACTTCACCGGCGTGGACCTCAAGCTCTACGTCGGTGAGCGCCTGGACGGCACCGAATCGCTTGGAGACCCCGCGCAACGCCAGCACGGGCGTAGCGGACACGTGAACCATCTCCTTCGCCGCCTGACCCGGCGGGAGGTTGTTGCAGAAGAGTGAGAAGGGTTCCACCCGGCGCCCCGCCTAGCTTGCGGGGCTGTTGTGTGCGGGGCGCCGGAGGAGCTGTGCGCGCTCGTTCCGCGGGCCGTGCGGCCCGCGGGAGTCGCGGGACCGCCTACTTGAGGCCGAGCTTGTCGCAGGCCGCCTTGAACTTGCCGGTGCAGATCTCGTTGACCGTGTAGACGCCGTCCTTGATCACGGTGTCCTTGATGTTCTCCTGGGTCAGCGAGACGACCGGGACGAGGACGGAGGGGACGCCCTTGGTGGTGGGGCTGTCGACCTTGTCCTTGGCAACGGAGTCGAGCGACTCGCCGTGAGCCAGCGCGACGGCCATCTTCGCGGCGGCCTCGGCCTCGGGGGCGTACGGCTTGTAGACGCTCATGTACTGCTCACCGGCGACGATGCGCTGCACACCGGCGAGTTCGGCGTCCTGGCCGGTGACGGGCGGCAGCTTGTCGAAGCCGCCGGCCTTCAGGGCGGTGATGATGCCGCCCGCCATGCCGTCGTTGGCGGAGTAGACGCCGACGATCTTGTCCTTGCCGAGGGCGGAGATGGCGCCCTCCATGTTCTTGTTGGCGTTCTCCGGCTTCCACTCCTTGGTGTCGTACTCCTTGCCGACCTTCACCTTGCCGTCGAGCACGGAGTGGGCGCCCTTCTTGAACAGGGCGGCGTTCGGGTCGGTGATCGACCCGTTCATCATGACGATCTGCCCGTCCTTGGCCTTGTCCCCCAGGGCCTTCAGCAGGGCCTCGCCCTGGGTCTTGCCGACCTGCTCGTTGTCGAACGAGGTGTAGGCGTCGATCGGGCCCTCGGCCAGGCGGTCGTAGGCGACGACCGGGATGCCGGCGTCCTTGGCCTTCTTCACCGAGTTGGCGATGGCCTTGGCGTCCACCGCGTCCACGATCAGCACGTCCACCTTGTTGGTGATCATGGTCTCGACCTGCTGGTTCTGGACCGTGGCGTCCTGCTTGGCGTTGGCGTAGACGACCTCGCCCTTGTTGTTCGTGAGCTCCTTGATCTGCTTCTCGATCAGGACCCGGTCGAACTTCTCGTAACGCGCGGTCTGGTTCTCCGGCAGCAGGAGACCGACCTTGATGTTGTCGCCCTTCTTGGCGGCCGCGTCCTTCGAGGAGTCGCTACCGCCGTCGGCCTCCTTGGCGCTGCCACAGGCGGCGAGGGAAACAGCCATGGCGGTGGCGGCAACGGCAATGGCGGCGCGGCGCATACGCGTGTTCACTTCTAGAAACCTCCCTGACGAGGCCGCGACATTGCGGCCGAGGTGGCTGGAAGTCAACTCGGCCACACGTGCGACGTCAAGAAGTAAATCCTTAACGAGATGGCAACGGTGCCATCCGTTCTCTAAGTGAAGGCAGGGGTGACTGCCTGGAGCGCACCGGGAGCAGTACCGTCCAGAAGGGTCGAATCGCCCATCTCGCTGAGGGCGAGGGCGAGCGCTCCGAGCACCTCCGCACGGCCGCCGAGGGCCCCGGGGAGAACGGACAACTGGCGTGCCGCACTGGGGATGGCGTAGCGGCCGACAGACTCCCGGATCGGCCCGAGGACCAGCTCACCGGCCTCGGCGAGATCACCGCCGAGGACCACGCGGCTCGGGTTCAGCAGATTGCAGAGGTTGGCCACTCCACTGCCGATGTGGCGGCCGACGTCGGCGATCACCCGACGGCAGCCCGGATCTCCGTCCCGCGCCAGCCGTACGACGCCCTCCATGGTCAGATCGGTGCCGTGACTGGACTGGAGGAGCGGGAGTACGTAGCGCGCGGCCGCGAAGGTCTCCAGGCAGCCGCGGTTGCCGCAGCGGCAGACCGGGCCGGATTCATCGAGTGTAATATGCCCGATTTCTCCGGCAGTGCCGCCGGGGCCCCGGTAGATCTTGCCGCTGATCACCAGGCCTGCGCCGACGCCGCTGGCGACCTTGATGTAGGCCAGGTCGCGGACGCCCCGGCCGCTGCCCCAGACCATCTCGCCGAGGGCGCCGAGGTTGGCGTCGTTGTCCACGTGCACGGGCACGCCGAGGCGGTCGCGCAGCTCCTCGGCGGGCTTGGTGCCGGTCCATCCCGGGAGGATGGCGGTCGAGCCGAGGGTGCCGGACTCCACGTCGATGGGGCCGGGGACGCCGAGGCCGACGCCGGCGATCTTGGAGCGGTCCACGCCGGTGGCTTCGATCAGGCGTGTGACCAGCTGTTCCGCGCGGTCGAAGCCCTGGGTGGACGAGGCGTCCACGTCCAGGGGCTCGGACTCCTCGGCGAGGACCTGGTGGGCGAGGTTGCCGATGGCGACGCGGAGGTGGGTGTGGCCGAAGTCGACGCCGATGACGATGCCGGCGTCGCCGCTCAGCGACACGCTGCGGGCGCGGCGGCCGCCGGCGGAGGTCGGTGTGACCTCGACGGTGCCGCCCTCCTTCAATTCCCGGACGATGTTGGAGACCGTCGCGGCGGACAGACCCGTCGTCCGGGCGATCTCGGCCTGGGTGAGGGAGCCCGCCAGGCGCACGGCTCGTACGACCCGCTCCAGGTTGGCTCGGTGCAGCGATGACTGCGACCCCGGAGTCTCCACGACGACCTCCTGCGCGCGGGGCCGCTTCGATGAGGCCCCGTCTATGTCCAACTAGTGAACTCTAAGCTGAGCCGTTCGGGTTGCCTCCCGTCAAGAGGTTGAACTGATTCCGAGGGGTATGCGGGTGGTTGCGCAGGGCTACGTGGGGGTTCGCGCTTTCTGTCGGTGCGGGTTCGCCCAGCGGTGGGTGGTGGGTCGGGGCCGCGCCGGGGGGTGCCCGTCCTCGGAACGGCGCGATGAGGTCTCACACCGACCTGACTGGCGTTGACGCGCCAACCGCTGCGGGCGGACACCCCCCGACACGGCCCCTTCTCGCCGTACGCGGGTGCGGGCGGCCCCCGCTGCGGGCATGCGTGCCGCTAAGGGCGGCACGGGTGGGCGTGGGGGTCCCCCCTGCTCGAGCGAAGCCGAGAGCTTGGGGGAGGCACCCCGTTCCGCCGGGCTGCCGCCCCACCCGGCCTCAGCTGTGACGCCGAGTCGTGGGCACCGGCCGGTACCGCAGCTCGGCCGGGCTACTTCAGCGCGCCCGCCGTCAGCCCCTGCACCACCTGCCGCTGGAAGATGATGTACGCCGCCAGCACCGGCAGCATCGCCATCACGAGGCCCGCGAAGAGGCCCGACCAGTCGCCCTTGTAACCCTGGCTGACCGCCAGCTGGACCAGGCCCTGGGTGAGGACCCGCTTGTCGGGGTCGGTGTTGAGGACCGTGGGGAGCATGTACTGGTTCCACTGGCCCAGGAAGTTGAAGATGCCGACGCTGATCAGGCCCGGCTTGGCCATGGGCAGCATGATCTGGAAGAACGTGCGGCTGTGGGAGGCCCCGTCGACGAAGGCCGCCTCGGCGATCGACGTCGGCAGCGTGCGGAAGAACGCCGTGAGGAAGAACACCGTGAACGGCAGCGAGTAGGCGATGTAGACCAGGATCAGGCCGTGGATGGTGTTCAGCAGGCCCATGTTGTTCACGACGTAGAACAGCGGGACCAGAGCGAGCATGATCGGGAAGCTCATGCCGCCGATGAACAGGAAGTAGATGAAGCGGTTGCCCGGGAAGTCGAAACGGGCCAGGACGTACGCCGCCATGGAGCCCAGGACCAGGGTTCCGACGAGTGAACCGCCGACCACGAGGACCGTGTTGAGGAAGTAGTCGCTCATGTTGGCCTGGGTCCACGCCCGCGACCAGTTGTCGAAGTGCAGGGAGTCCGGGAGCGACCAGGGAGAGCTGAAGATGGAGCGGTCGTCCTTGAAGGACGTCATGACCGCCCAGAGCAGCGGCAGGACCACCATGAACGCCCAGATGACCAGGACGCCGTGGGAGAAGACGTTGAGGACCGTGCCCTCCTTCTTCTCCTTGGCGGGAGGGGGCGGCCGGAGGTCCGTCTTGGTGATCGGTGCGCCGGACTCGGCCGGCAGCGGCGCGGGGGTTTCGGTCGTCTTCATGGGTCAGTACTCCAGCCGCTCGCGACGGCCCAGCCTCATCACCACGGCGGCGAAGGCCAGCGTGACGACGAGCAGGGCGACACCGATGGTGGTGGCGTAGGCGGCCTGCCCGTCACGGAACGCCTTCTGGTACACGTACAGGACCATGACGGTGGTCGAGTAGTCGGGGCCGCCCGGGCCGGTCGTCATGATCTGCACGACCGCGAACGACTCGGCGCCCAGGGCGAGGATGCCCATGTAGACCCAGCCGGACTGCACCGTGTCCCACAGGAGGGGCAGGGTGACCCGGAAGAACGTGGTGACGCGGTTCGCGCCGTCCAGCAGCGCGGCCTCGTACATCTCCGCCGGGATGGAGGCCATGCCGGCGGAGAAGAGGACCACGAAGAAGCCGACCGTGGACCAGACGAGGACTCCCATCACCGCCCAGAGGGCCAGATCGGGGTCGCCCAGCCAGAGGGGCTGGACGTCGTCCAGGCCGATGCCGCGCAGGAGTGAGTTGATCGCGCCGCTGTCCGGGTTGTACGCGAACGCGAACAGCAGCGCGACGATGGCGATCGAGAGGACCTGCGGGAAGAAGTAGACGATTTTGTAGAAGCCGGAGCCGCGGACACCGGTGACGACGGGGCCGTTTCTCCGCTTTCTGCCGCCTACGTTGATCATGAAGGCGAAGAACAGCGCGAGGCCGATCGTCACCACCGGCAGCAGGAGGGCGAACAGCAGGCTGTGCTGCAACGACTTCCAGAAGATGTCGTCGTCGAGCATCCGGCTGTAGTTGTCGAAACCGACCATCTTGAATTCGGGGCTCAGGCCGGTCCAGTCCGTGAACGAGTAGTAGATGGACTGGATGAACGGCCAGACCACGAAGAGCGCGTACAGTCCCAGGGGCAGCGCTAGGAAGCCCACGATGAACCGGTACTTGCCGTGCTGCATCGCCACTCCGGTGCCGTTGCGGAAAATGGGTTTCCGTTGCTGTTACTGGTGCTTGTAGTGCTTGATGGAGTCGTCCTTGGCCGCCTCGTCGGCGAAGCCCTGGATCTTCTTGATGGCTTCGGCCGGGGTGAGGCGGCCGGCCATCATCTCGCCCAGACCGGACACACCGATCTTCTCCTTCTGCAACTGCACATACCAGTCCTGCAGGCGGGGATTCACCACGTTCTCGCCCGCCTTGTCCAGTGCCGCGACGCCGGATTTGAGGCCGGGGGTCAGGGAGATGCCGTCGGTGCCGCCGTTGTACGCGGTCAGAGATTTCACCTTGCCGGTGAAGTTCTTGGACGACGCCTCACTGAGCATGATGCGCAGCTGCTCCATGCCGCCGGCCGCGTTCTTCGCCTTGGCCGGGACGATGAAGGGCTCGCCGCCGGAGGCCCAGATGGTGCCGAAGGGCATCTTGTCGGAGGAGTCGAGGCCGGTGGGCGCGGAGACGGCCAGATCGAAGTCGTCGGGGATGACGTTGGCCGACTCGTTCTCCACCCAGGAGCCGTTCGGGATGAACAGCGCCTTGCCCTCGGCCCAGGCGGTCTGCGACTGAATGTGGTCCAGGCCCGGGGTGCCCTTGAGGACGTAGCCCTTCTTGTAGAGCTCGTAGTACGCCTCGAAGCAGGCCTTGACGGCCGGGTGCTTCCAGGCGTTCGGCTCCAGGTTGTCGATCGCGTCGAGGACCTCGCGGCCGCCGACCTTGCCGATCATCGGGTAGAGGGAAAAGGGGATGTAGTACGGGTATTTGCCCGCGTACGTCCAGCCCGCCATGCCCTTCTTCTTGGCCTTCGCGCAGACGGCGAGCATCTGGTCCCAGGTCTCCGGGTACTGCTCGTCGAGCGAGTCCAGGGCCTTCTGCGAGTACCAGACGCCGTACACCGTGTAGGCGTAGTAGAGGATCCAGACCTTCTCGCCGTCGAACTGGCCCATCTCCACGATGCCGGGGCGCAGCGTGTCGCGGACCTTCTTGCTCGGGTCGTCGTAGGAGGGCGCGTCCAGCAGCGGGGTGAGGTCGGTGAGCTGGTTCTTGCCGACCAGGACGCCCATGTCCATCTGCTCGGCGCCGGAGTTGTCGATGAGGTCCGGCGGGGTGCCCTGGTTGAAGCGGGGCTGGAGGGTGGACTGGATCTTCTGGGTGGCGGAGAACTTCACCGACGCCTTGGGGAAGTTCTTCTCGTAGATCTTCACGGCGTCCTCGGCGTACTCCTTGCCGAAGCCGCCGTCGAACAGGACGAATTCCATGCCGGCCGTGTCGTTGACGGCGAGCGGGTTCTTCGCGGTCTTCTTGCCGGCCTTGGCCTTGTCCCCGCTGTCGTCGCCGCCGCTGCTGGCGCAGGCGGACAGGAAGCTCATGGTGGGGACGGAGATCAGCCCGAGCGCGGCAGACCTTTTGATCAGATCACGGCGGCCGACACCCTCGGTGCCGTGGTTCTCGGCGGAAGTGGATCCCATGCTCAAGTCCTCGCCTTCTCCAGGACTCAGGCGGTGAACCGGATCCTTCCCGGCACCGCGATCGGGTCAAGCTGGGTCGTGCAGGAAAGTGCGGGTGGTGATGTGCGGATCGGGTGAAGCGTGCGACAGGTATAGTCCACTTCCCGCCAGCGGATCAACATCGAACACAGGGTTGGCCGTGGGTCTTATCCGAGTTGAGACCTCGCGGAAGTATGAGTGACCTGTGGGTGCTCCGCCGGAAATATCCCCGCCACCGCGCCCGAATGCCACAGGCAACACCCTTGACACTCCCGGCCACTTGGGCAACTACTGGTCCTTGCGCATCGAAGGTGACAACGTTGTCCACTGCGCAGGGAGGGTACCCGTTGATGCAGCGGAAAGCTCGGCACAGATGGGGTTCGGCGGTCGTGTCGGCGACCGCCTTCGCATTGGCCCTGAGTTCACAGGGCGTTGCGGTCGCACGGCCCGAAGCCCCCGAGAGCCCCGACCGGGAGTTCGCGTCCTCGTTTGAGGCGGACGACCCGGTTCCGGACTGGCTGAACACCGTCGATACCACCCCGGGCGGCGGCAAACGGGCTTCGGGAGTCGACGGCGGCTACAGCAGCGGCATACCGGGCAACGTGACCGACCAGGTCACCGACGTCCGGGCCAGCGCCGAGAACACGGGCGGCGGCGAGGTGAAGGAGAACCTCGTCGACGGCGAGCCGAGCACCAAGTGGCTCGCCTTCGCCCCCACCGGCTGGGCCGAGTTCGACCTGGACAAACCAGTCAAACTGACGCGCTACGCGCTGACGTCGGCCAACGATCACGATGAGCGCGACCCGAAGGACTGGACCCTGAAGGGCTCCGCCGACGGGAAGGAGTGGAAGACGCTCGACACCCGCTCCGGCGAGTCCTTCTCCGAAAGGTTCCAAACCAAGACGTACGACCTCGCCGAACCCGGCGAGTACCGGCACTTCCGGCTGGACGTCACCGGGAACAACGGCGGCGACATCCTCCAACTCGCCGACCTCCAGCTGTCCACGGGCGGCACCGACGGGCCCGTCCCGCAGGACATGCTCTCGCTCGTCGACCGAGGCCCCAGCGGCTCCCCCACCGCGAAGGCGGGCGCCGGGTTCACCGGAAAGCGCGCCCTGCGTTACGCCGGCCGGCACACCACCGAGGGCCGGGCGTACTCGTACAACAAGGTCTTCGACGTGAACGTGGCCGTCGGCCGGAACACGCGGCTGGCCTACCGCATCTTCCCGTCCATGGCGGACGGTGACCTCGACTACGACGCGACGAACGTCTCCGTCGACCTCGCCTTCACCGACGGCACCCACCTGAGCGACCTGCGCGCCACCGACCAGCACGGCTTCCCGCTGACCCCGCAGGGGCAGGGCGCGGCGAAGATCCTCTACGTCAACCAGTGGAACAACGTGCAGGCGCGGATCGGGTCGGTCGCGGCCGGGAAGACCGTGGACCGGATCCTGGTGGCCTACGACTCCCCCAAGGGCCCGGCGAAGTTCCGGGGCTGGCTGGACGACGTGAGCATCGGGTCCGTCGCCCCCGAGCGGCCGAAGGCGCATCTGTCGGACTACGCGGTGACGACCCGTGGCACCAACTCCAGCGGCGGCTTCTCCCGGGGCAACAACTTCCCGGCGACGGCGGTGCCGCACGGCTTCAACTTCTGGACGCCGGTGACCAACGCGGGTTCGCTGAGCTGGCTGTACGACTACGCACGTGCGAACAACGCCGACAACCTGCCGACGATCCAGGCGTTCAGCGCGAGCCACGAGCCCAGCCCCTGGATGGGTGACCGGCAGACCTTCCAGGTGATGCCGTCTGTCGCGTCCGGGACCCCGGACCTGGGCCGGGAGGCCCGTGAGCTGGCCTTCCGGCACGAGAACGAGACCGCCCGGCCGTACTACTACGGGGTGCGGTTCGAGAACGGGCTGAAGGCCGAGATGGCCCCGACGGACCACGCGGCGGCGCTTCGCTTCACCTACCCCGGCGACGACGCGAGTGTCCTCTTCGACAACGTGACCGACCAGGCGGGGCTGACGCTGGACAAGGAGAACGGGGTCGTCACCGGCTACTCGGACGTGAAGTCCGGGCTGTCGACGGGCGCGACCCGGCTGTTCGTCTACGGCGAGTTCGACAAGCCGGTGAGCGAGGGTTCGTCGTCCGGTGTGAAGGGCTATCTGCGCTTCAAGGCCGACGACCGGACCGTCACCCTGCGCCTGGCGACCTCGCTGATCAGCCTCGATCAGGCCAAGGACAACCTCCGCCAGGAGATCCCGGAGGGCAGGTCGTTCGAGGCGGTCAAGAAGAGTGCCCAGCGGCAGTGGGACCGGCTGCTCGGCAAGGTCGAGGTCGAGGACGCGACCCCCGACCAGCTGACGACGCTGTACTCCAGCCTCTATCGGCTGTACCTGTACCCGAACTCCGGTTTCGAGAAGGTCGACGGGAAGCACCAGTACGCCTCGCCCTTCTCCCCCATGCCGAACCCGGACACACCGACGCACACCGGCGCGAAGATCGTCGACGGCAAGGTGTACGTGAACAACGGGTTCTGGGACACCTACCGGACCACCTGGCCGGCGTACTCGTTCCTCACTCCGTCCCGGGCGGGTGAGCTGGTCGACGGGTTCGTGCAGCAGTACAAGGACGGCGGCTGGACCTCGCGCTGGTCCTCCCCCGGCTACGCGGACCTCATGACGGGCACCTCGTCTGACGTGGCGTTCGCGGACGCGTACGTCAAGGGCGTCGACTTCGACGCGAAGGCGGCCTACGAGGCGGCGGTGAAGAACGCCACGGTCGTACCGCCGAACTCGGGCGTCGGCCGCAAGGGCATGGCGACCTCCCCGTTCCTCGGCTACACGAGCACCGAGACCCACGAGGGCCTCTCCTGGGCGCTGGAGGGCTACCTCAACGACTACGGCATCTCCCGCATGGGCCGAAAGCTCTACGAGGAGACCGGCGAGCGGCGCTACAAGGAGGAGTCGGAGTACCTCCTGAACCGTGCCCAGGACTATGTGAACCTCTTCGACACGAAGGCCGGGTTCTTCCAGGGCCGGAACGCCAAGGGCGACTGGCGGGTGGAGTCCTCGCAGTACGACCCGCGCGTGTGGGGCCACGACTACACCGAGACCAACGGGTACGGCTACGCCTTCACCGCCCCGCAGGACAGCCGGGGTCTGGCGAACCTGTACGGCGGGCGCAAGGGCCTCGCCGACAAGCTCGACGACTACTTCTCCACCCCGGAGACCGCCTCCCCTGAGTTCGTCGGCTCCTACGGCGGTGTCATCCACGAGATGACCGAGGCGCGCGATGTCCGGATGGGCATGTACGGGCACTCCAACCAGGTCGCCCACCACGCGATCTACATGTACGACGCGGCCGGGCAGCCCTGGAAGGCGCAGAAGAACGTCCGCGAGGTGCTGTCCCGGCTCTACACGGGCAGCGAGATCGGGCAGGGCTACCACGGTGACGAGGACAACGGCGAGCAGTCGGCCTGGTTCCTGTTCTCCTCGCTCGGCTTCTACCCGCTGGTGATGGGCAGCGGCGAGTACGCCATCGGCTCACCCCTGTTCACCAAGGCGACCATTCATCTGGAGAACGGGCGCGAGCTGGTGGTGAAGGCGCCCAGGAACAGCGCGAAGAACGTCTACGTACAGGGGCTGAAGGTCAACGGCCGGACCTGGACGAAGACCTCGCTGCCCCACTCCCTGATCGCCAAGGGCGGTGTCCTGGAGTTCGACATGGGCTCGCGGCCGTCGTCCTGGGGCACGGGCGAGCACGCCGCGCCCCTGTCGATCACCCGGGACGACGAGGTGCCCACGCCGCGCGCGGACGTGCTGAAGGGCGACGGCGCCCTGTTCGACGACACGTCGGCGACGGACGCCGCGGTGACCTCCGTGGACCTGCCGGTCCAGAAGGGCGCCGAGGCGGCCCAGTACACGCTGACCTCGTCGGCGGACCGGGCGAAGGCACCGGCCGGATGGACGCTCCAGGGCTCCTCCGACGGCACCACCTGGCGGACGCTGGACCGGCGCTCCGGAGAGTCCTTCGCCTGGGAGAGGCAGACCCGCGCGTTCTCGGTGAAGTCACCGGGTACGTACGAGAAGTACCGCCTGGTCCTCGACGGCGAGGCAACCCTGGCGGAGGTCGAACTGCTCTCCTGAGCAGCCGAGTTGGGTGTCCGATGCCGCTTCCCGTGCCCGTCCTGCCCGAGGGTGTCGACCCGGCCTGGCTGCCGCCCGCCGCCTTCCGGGCGGTCGGCAGCCGGCGGACCCTGATCCGGGGATCGGGTCCGCTGGTGGAGACGGTGCACGGGGAGGTGGCCGAGGCCTGCCGGCGGTTCGGGGGCCGGGTCGTACGGGACGCCGTGCCGGACGGCACGTACGACCTGGTCCTCGGTCTCGGCGGCGACGGCCTCGGCGGCGAGGGCCTCGCCGTGGCGCGCGAGGACGGCACGACGACCGTTACCGCCTCTGGTGGGCGCGGGCTGCTGTACGGGCTGTTCCATGTCGTCCGTCGCGGGGAGGCGGCCTTCACCGGCGCGTGGGCACGGGAGATCCACCGCCCCGCCCTCGCCCTCGCCCTCGCCCTGCGCATGCTCGACCAACTGGACGAGCCGTGTGACGCCGGCCGTGGTTCGGGGTAGTGGCCCGGGGCTTGTCGGCCGCCGGGCGAGGCGCCCCGGGCCGCTACGCACTCGGGGCCGCGAGCCGCCCGAGACCGTGAGACGCCCGGGCGATCACTCCGTGATCGGGGACTCCGCGGTGCAGCCGCCGGCGGTCACCAGACCCTCGGCACTCTGCTCCTCGATCACCTTGCCCTTGTAGACGATCTTGCAGGTGACCTGGGACCCCTCGGGGTCCGTGGCGACCGGGATGACCGCCGCGGGCATGATGCCGCGCAGCGTGACCGTCTTCTTCCAGGGCAGTTCGGGCTTCGACACCGACTCGATCTTCGGCTCCATGGCCTTGCCACCGCCGCCGTGGAAGTCGATCGAGTCGATGTTCTTCCCCGTGACCTCGTAGGTGACCTCGTACGTCTCGTTCACCGCCTTGTCGACCTGGTCGACCGCCTCGGAGCAGGAGCTGAGGCCGAGCGCGAGACCGCCGACTGCGACGGAACAGACGGCTGCACGAAGCGTGCGGTTCACGTGGATCCCCCCGGATCATGATGGTCGGATCCGCAGCCAACCGCAAAGGGGAGGTAAAGTCAACTCGCCTTGTCCGGCGGCCTCATGGGCCGGAGGCGGGCGATGGCACCTGCCTACTCCGGCGCCTCTTCCCACATGAGGCATTCGGTGTAGTCGAAGTTCCACTTCAAGCAGAGCTGCATCCTGATCACCGACTTCCGGTCCTTGAATTCGGTGATGATCGTGTCGCCTTCCACCCGGGAGACACCGACCTTCTTGTCGAAGTCGATCGGAATCCGGTTCTCCAGCGCGAGACTGGACAGCGCGTATTTGCCCTGCGCTTCCGGGTATCGGAGGAAGACCTCCTTGATGGCGTTGTGAAACTCGACATCCTCGGTCGGCATGCACGCCATGACCGCCTCCTGCTTTCCGCTTGACGAGCCGTCCACGTACCCGAAGTCTGCGAGCACCTTGACGCACGCGCGCGCTGCCGCCGCCCGAACGGGCGCCGCACCACTCGGCAGGCGGGCCACCGTCACCGGTCGCCGCTTCCCCGGCCCCCGCCCTTTCGCCCGAGCCGTTTACATCTGCGTCGCCGGGCGCTAACTTCCGCAACAGGCGGGATGGGAGCGCTCCCATCATGGTGGACCGGAACCCGCCCCGGAGCCGCTCCCATCCCGCGCAGCCAGACACACACATCCGCAGGCACGACACCCCCACGAACGGATGACGCTGTCATGATCCTGACAAGAGCGCCGGAAGGATCCACGATGCCCCGATCAGCGGTTCCCACCCGGGCCAGAGCCCTCTTCCTCGTGCTGCTCTCCCTCCTCGTCACCGTCCCGGCCCTCGGCCTGGTCATGACGGCCGGCGGGGAGGCGGAAGCGCACGGCACCCCCATGAAGCCCGGCAGCCGCACCTTCCTGTGCTGGCAGGACGGGCTGACCGACACCGGTGAGATCAAGCCGGTCAACCCCGCGTGCCGTGGGGCGCAGCAGGTCAGCGGCACCACGCCGTTCTACAACTGGTTCTCGGTGCTCCGCTCGGACGGCGCCGGCCGCACCCGGGGCTTCGTGCCGGACGGCGAGCTGTGCAGCGGCGGCAACACCAACTTCACCGGGTTCAACACGCCCAGCAAGGACTGGCCGCTGACCCATCTCACCTCGGGGGCGACGGTCGACTTCTCGTACAACGCCTGGGCGGCGCACCCGGGTTGGTTCCACGTCTACATCACCAGGGACGGCTTCGACCCGACCAAGACGCTCACCTGGAACGACATGGAGGCCCAGCCCTTCCTCTCGGTCGACCACCCGCCGCTGAACGGCTCCCCCGGGACGGTCGAGGCCAACTACTCCTGGACCGGCAGGCTCCCGGTGGCCAAGTCGGGCCGGCACATCATCTACATGGTCTGGCAGCGCTCCGACAGCCAGGAGACCTTCTACTCCTGCTCCGACGTCGTCTTCGACGGCGGCAACGGCGAGGTGACCGGCATCAGGGAGCCCGGCAACCCGTCCGAGCCGGTGCCCGGTACCTGCACGGCCACCCGCAGGACGACCGGCACCTGGAACGGCGGCTACCAGTCCGAGGTGACCGTCACCAACACCGGCACCGTCCCGATGCTCGGCTGGATGGTCGACTGGACGCTCCCGGCCGGCCAGAAGGTCGAGAGTCTGTGGAGCGGCAGCGCGACCTACAACGGCCAGGCGGTGATGGTCCACAACGCCGACTGGAACGGCTCCCTGGCCCCGGGCAAGAGCACGACGTTCGGCTACGTCGTCTCCGGTTCGGGGGCTGAAAGCACGAGCAGCCCGCCCTGCCGGGTGGGCTGAACCGCCGTACGGGGCGGGCCCGGTGATCCGAAGTGGGTGATCACCGGGCCCGTCGCGCCGTACGGCCGTATCGACCGTGGGGTGCCGGCCGCTTCCCCCTCCGAGATCTTGAGCCCGAACCTCCCGACCGGACGGCTCCGCACCTCCCGGTGCCGGTCCGGACGCCCCATATGTCGCTGTTATCCAGGTGTGCGATTCTGTTGTGTGGGTGCCCTGCCGCTCACGAGCGGCGTGGATCCGCCATGGGAGGCGCGACCCCGCGCCACCGGTCCCGTGCCCGCGTCGTCGTCGCCTGAGTTCCGGGGACTCCCACCTGCCGGTGGCTGCGGCATGGACGGGAGGTGGATGCGGACATGCCCCATCACGGCGATGCCCGGGCCGCGGTCCCCGGTCTTCGGGCGCCGGGGAACGGGGGCACCGGTCCGCCTCGTCCCGCGCCCGAGACGGCCGCGCGAGCGCGGCTGCTGGCGTTCGCCGGGGTGGCGCTGGCGGCGGTGTACGTGCGCAGTGAGGACGGCAAAGAACTCTGCCTGGTGGAGTCGGCCGGGGCCGAGTCGGAGCAGCGGTACCAGTTGCCGGGGCGGGTGGCTGTCCCGGATTCCGGGGGAGCTGCGGGCGCGGGGACGAGCACGATCGCTTCCCCCGGGTCGGAATCACCTGCCGCTCCGTACGGCGCTCCCACCTCGGTGCCGCCGGGCCCGACCGGCTCGGCGGGCGGTTGTCCGGCCGTCGTCGAGGCGTATCTGCGGGGGCGGGCCGTCTGGCTCACGGGTGTGGTGCTGCCCGGACGGGAGGAGGCCGAGGCCACAGCCGCCCCGCTCGGGGCGCTGCCGCTGGGGGCCGCGGGCGGGTGGCTCGGCTGTCTCGTCGTGGTGGGAGAGGCCGGCGAAGGGTTCGGCGCCGAGCAGCGGGAGTTCCTGGAGCGGTACGCGGATGCCGTCGCCGAGCGGCTGCGCGGCGAGGCCGACCGGTCGGCGCCCTCAGCGCTGCTGGATTCGGCCCTGCGCGCCATGGGAGTCGGGTCCTTCGCCCTGTCGCCCGGCACCGGGCTGGTCGAGACGGATCCGGCCCTGCTCGAACTCGTCGGCATCCCCGAGGGCGGTTTCGACGGCAAGACCGACACCCTGCTCACCTGCAGCGTCCCGGAGGACGTCCCCGCGCTGATGTCGGTCATCGAGCCGTCCGCGCAGACCCCGGGCCGCCGTGAGCTGGAGTTCCGGATCCGCCGGCCGACCGGTGAACTGTGCTGGCTGCGGCTGAACTGCCGCGTGCTGAAGGGACCCGACGGCGCCCCGGAGCGAGTGCTGGGCGTGATGAGCGCCGCGCCGGTGCTGCGTCGCAGCGCCAGCGACGTCTCCCGGATCCAGTGGCTGACGGCCGCGCTCGACGACGCCACGACCGTGCGGGACGTCAGCCGTGTGGTGGTCGCCGCGCTGCGCGAGCCGCTGGGTGCCGACCGGGTGGCGCTCGCCGAACTGCTGGAGGACCGTCTTGCGGTCACCGTGCTCGATCCGCCGAGTGCCGGTGCCTGGCCGGAGCTGTGGCGGCGCGAGTGGCGCTCGGAGTGGCCCGACGCGCCGGTCTCCGCCCTGCCCACGCTCCAGGCGGCGCTGCGGGACGGGCGGATGAGCCTGTGGCCGACGGGTTCCGTGCTGGAACCCGGGCTCGCCGGGATCGGCCCCGGCGGCCTCGCGGTGCTGCCGCTGCCGGCCAAGAGCGGGGTGGCGGGGGTGTGCCTGGTCGGCTGGGACACCCCGCACGAGTTCGCCCCCGAGGAGCGGGCCCTGCTGACCGCGACCGCGGGACTCGTGGGTCAGGCCCTGAAGCGCGCGCACGCCTACGACGCCGAGCAGGAACTCGCGACGATGCTCCAGCGCAGCCTGCTGCCGCGCCGGCTCCCCCGGCTGCCCGGGGGCATCGCGGTGGCCCGCTATCTGCCGGCCCGGCGCGGGCTCCAGGTGGGCGGCGACTGGTACGACGTGATCGCGCTGTCGGAGAGCAAGGTGGCCCTGGTCATCGGTGATGTGCAGGGGCACAGCGCCGGGGCCGCGACGATCATGGGCCAGATGCGCACGGCGGTCAGGGCCTACGCCGTCGAGGGGCATCCGCCGGACGTGGTCGTCGCGCACGCCAACCGGCTGCTCGTCGGCATGGAGACGGACCTGTTCGCCACCTGCTGCTACGTCGAGCTGGACATGGAGGAGGGCAACGCGCTGTTCGTCCGCGCCGGGCACCTGGCCCCGCTGGTGCGGCATCCCGACGGCAGCACCGCGGAGATCGCCGTCGAGGGCGGACTCCCTCTGGGCGTCCTGGCGGACGCGGAGTTCCCGCTGACGGCCCTGGCGCTCGCCCCCGGCTCGGTGCTCGCGCTGGTGACCGACGGTCTGGTCGAGTCGGCGGATCTTCAGGTGGACGAGGGCATGCGGCTCGTCCGCCAGGCGCTCGCCGCGGCCGATCCCGCCGACCCCGGGCGGATGGCCGACGCCCTGCTCGGCGAGGACGGGCGCCGTGAGGACGACGTGGCGGTGCTGCTGCTGCGCTACGACGGGATGCGGGTTCGGCCGGTGCGGGCGGGCTGGGTGGTGTGGCGGCTGCCGGACGCGGTGATGCACGCCCGCAGGTTCAGTGCGCGCACGCTGCGTTCGTGGGGCATCGCGGCCGAGGCCGACACGGTGCTGCTGGTGGTGTCGGAGCTGGTCACCAACGCGCTGGTGCACACGCAGGGCGCGGTCCGGGTGGAGCTGACCCTGGCGGCGGACCGGCTGCGGGTGACCGTGAACGACTCCTCGCCCCGGGCGCCGGCCAAGCCCGTGGTCGTGGACTGGGAGTCGACGGGCGGCCGCGGGCTCTTCCTGGTCGAGGCGATGTCGGCGGCCTGGGGCTCGGTGCCGGTGGGCGGCGGCAAGCAGGTGTGGAGCGAGATCGTCGTCACCCGTCCGGAACGGGAGCCGGAGGTCGGCGAGGAGCCCGACGACGAACCGGAGGAGGAGCCGGAGGAGGAGCGGAAGCCGGGCCGTGTCTGGGGCTGGGGCCTCGGCCGGAGCCGGGACCGCCGCAGGGCCCGCGACCAGGGCCGGCACCGTGACGACGACGGGGCGGCGGACCGCGACGACGACCGTGCCACGAACCAGACCGGCGAGCCGGCGGCGGACCGCGCCGACGACCGCCCCACGAATCGCACCGCCGAAGCAGCGGCGGACCGCGCCGACGACCGCGCCACGAATCGCGACCGCGACCGCGAGCGAGCGCCGGGCCGTAACGGCGAGCGGGACGCAGGCCACCCGGACGAGCAGGACGCAGGCCACCCGGACGAGCGGGACGCAGGCCGCCGGGGCGAGCGGGCCGTGGGGCTCGACCGGGCCATGGAACACATCGGCAACGGCGTCGCGGACCCTCCCTCGCCCCCACACCGGAACCGGCCCCGCGAGGGAGGTCCCTGATGCGTGGCCTCAGCCTGCGCGGCGTCGCCGGACTGCTGGCGGTGCTGCTGGCCGTGTCCCTCGCCGGGTGTACCGAGAGCGGAGGGGAGGGCGAGGGCGGGCTGACCGTCGGGCTGCTGCTGCCGAGCCGGGCCGTGCCCCGCTGGGAGAAGTCCGACAAGCCGCTGATCGAGAAGCGGGTGAAGGAGCTGTGTCCCGAGTGCACGGTCGTGTACGCCAACGCCGAGAACGACGCGGCGAGCCAGCGGCAGCAGATGAACTCCATGATCACCCGGGGTGTCTCGGTCCTGATACTGGACGTCGTCGACCCCAAGGCCCTGCGCTCCTCGGTCCGCGCGGCACAGCGCGAGGGCATCCCGGTCGTCGCCTACGACCGGCTCGCCGAGGGGCCGATCTCGGGTTTCGTCAGTTTCGACGGCGCGCAGGTCGGCAGGCTCCAGGGCCAGGCGCTCCTGGAGGGCATGGCTGCCCGGGCCGACGGCGGCGGCGTGGTCATGATGAACGGCGACCCCTCCAGCCCGAACGCCGCCTGGTACGAGGGCGGAGCCCGGTCCGTCCTGCAGGACGAGGTGCGGATCCTGAAGTCGTACAACACCCTGGGGTGGCGCACGGAGAACGCGCACGACCAGATGACCGCCGCGATCAGCGACCTCGGCCCGAGCCGGATCGACGGGGTGCTCGCGGCCAACGACTCGATCGCGGCCGGTGTCATCTCGGCCCTGAAGAGCGCCCGTGTCTCGCCGCTGCCCCCGGTCACCGGGCAGGACGCCGACCTCGACGCCGTGCAGCGCATCGTCGAGGGCGAGCAGTACATGACCGTCTACAAGCCGTTCCGGCTGGAGACCGAGGCGGCTGCCGCGATGGCCGTCGCCCTGGCACGCGGCAACGACATCGACGCCCTGGTCACGACGAAGGTGGACAGCCCCACGACGGAGGACGTCCCGGCGATCCTGCTCACCCCGACCGCCGTGACGCGCGAGACGATCGGCCGGACGCTCGTGCGGGACGGCGTCTACACGATCGACCAGATCTGCACCCCGGAGCTCCGCCCGGCCTGCGACCGGGCCGGGCTCACCCGATGAGCGAGGTGGTCCCCGTGGCCCATCCCCCCGTACTGGCGTTGCGCGGCATCACCAAGCGCTTCGGCGGCGTCCAGGCGCTCGTGGACGTCGACCTCCAGGTCCGGGCCGGGGAGGTCGTGGCCCTGGCGGGTGACAACGGAGCCGGCAAGTCCACGCTGGTCAAGGTGATCTCCGGGGTCGGCCCCGCCGACCGGGGCATCATCGAGTGGGAGGGGCGCCTGGTGCAGATCAAGCGCCCGCACGACGCCCACGCCCTGGGCATCGCGACCGTGTACCAGGACCTCGCCATGTGCGACAACCTGGACGTGGTCGGCAATCTCTTTCTCGGCCGTGAGATCGACCGGGTGGGCATCCTCGACGAGGTCGAGATGGAGCGCCGCGCCCGCGACCTGATGCGGGCCCTGTCGATCCGCATCCCCGATGTGCGGATGCCGGTCGCCGCGCTGTCGGCCGGGCAGCGGCAGGCCGTGGCGATCTCCCGCTCGCTGATGGGCTCGCCCAAGGTGCTGCTGCTCGACGAGCCGACCGCCGCCCTGGGCGTGGAGCAGACCAGCCATCTGCTCGACCTGATCGAGTGGGTGCGCGACCGGGGGATGGCGATCATCCTCATCAGTCACAACATGGGCGACATCAAGGCCGTCGCGGACCGGGTGGCCGTGCTGCGGCTGGGCCGCAACAACGGTCTGTTCGACGTGAGCACCGTGACCCAGGAGCAGATCATCTCCTCGGTCACCGGGGCGGCGGACAACGCCGTGGCCCACCGCTCGAAGGGCGACGAGGAGGCGTGGCCGTGAGCCGCGGCGGGCCGCACGGGGACGGCGGGCCGGCCGGTCCGGGCAGTGCCGGGCCGGTCACCACGGGCCGCGAGAGACGCACCGCCCGCGGCCGGCTGGACAGTGTGCGGGAGTACGTCCGGGACCTGCGTGGCGGGGTGCGCGACGGCGAGCGGGGGCCGCTGCTGGTCATCGCCGGTCTGATCGTGATCTGGATCGTCTTCCAGGCGCTGGACGACAAGTTCCTCTCGCCGCGCAACCTGTCCAACCTCAGCGTGGACATCGTCGGGACCGGGCTGGTCGCCGTCGGCATCGTGTTCGTGCTGCTGATCCGGGAGATCGATCTGTCGGTCGGCTCGGTCAGCGGCCTGGCGGGGGCGGCGTTCGCCGTGCTCAACGTGAACCACGGGGTGCCGGAGTGGCTGGCGGTGATCGTGGCGGTGGCCGCGGGCACGGCGGTGGGCGCCTTCCACGGGTTCTTCCACGCCTGGTTCGGCGTGCCCGCGTTCGTGGTGACGCTGGCCGGGCTGCTGATCTGGAACGGCCTGACGCTCTACCTGCTGGGGGCGAGCGGCACGATCAACATCGACGAGGAGGGCCTGGTCGCCTCCCTGACCAGCCGGCACTTCGGCAATGACCTGGCGGCGTACGCGGTCGCGGCGCTCGGCACGGGCGGGTACTTCCTGGCCGCCCGCCGCCGGCAAAGCCGCCACCGGGCGACCGGGATGCCCTACCGGCCCGGGGGCGAGATCTGGTTGCGCACCGGTCTGCTCGCGGTGGTCGCCTTCGCCGGGGCCCACACCCTCAACCGGTTCCAGGGGCTGCCGCTCGCGCTGCTGATCTTCCTGGTGGTCCTGGTCGTCTCGGACTACGTGCTGCGCCGCACCCGCTACGGGCGGCGGGTGTACGCGCTCGGCGGCGGGGTCGAGGCGGCACGGCGGGCCGGCATCGGGGTGGAGCGGGTCCGGATCGCGATGTTCATGGTGTCGGGGACGCTGGCCGCGTTCGGCGGGCTGTTCGTGGCGTCGGGGCTGACCTCGGCGAGCCCCACGACGGCGCGGGCCGCCGGTTCGGGGATGCTGCTGATCAACGCGATCGCGGCGGCCGTGATCGGCGGGACGAGTCTGTTCGGCGGGCGGGGCTCGCCCTGGTCGGTGCTGCTCGGTGTGGTGGTCATCCAGTCGATCGCCTCGGGCATGGGACTGCTGGGGGTGCAGGACGCCGTGCAGTTCATGATCACCGGTGGGGTGCTGCTGGCCGCCGTGGCGGCCGACGCGCTGTCCCGGCGCGCTCAGGCCAGACGCGGACGCCCTTGAGCGCGGACGCGGCCGGTCGCCGGCGGCCGCTCCTGGGCGCAGGCATGCCGAGAATTCACTCATTATCCTGTTTCTTACGGAATATCTAATAGATGGCAAAGGTGGGTAGGGGCCGAGGTGTCATGAAACGCAGTCGCCTCATCCAGGCGGCCGTGGCCTTCACGGCCGCCGCCTGTCTGGTCCTCGCCGGGTGCGGCGACACCGATCCGACCGGCGGCGAGGAGCAGGCCGATCTCCGTGTGCTCGCGACGGACGTGCCGCAGATCCAGACCTTGAAGAAGCTCACCAAGAAGCACTTCACGGCGGAGACCGGCATCACCGTCGACTACACGCTGCTGCCGGAGAACCAGGCGCGGGAGAAGATGAACCGCGAGTTCGCCACGCAGGCCGGCACCTACGACGTGGCCAGCGTCAGCGCGTACGAGGTGCCGATCTACGCGGACAACGGCTGGCTCGCCCCGCTGGACTCCTATGTGAAGGCCGACGAGGACTTCGACCAGGCCGACGTCTTCCCGAATCTGGAGTCCTCGCTGACCGGGGAGGACGGCAAGCTCTACGCCGAACCCTTCTACGGCGAGGGCTCCTTCCTGATGTACCGCAAGGACCTGTTCCACAAGAACGGGCTCACCATGCCGCCGGACCCGACCTGGAAGCAGGTCGCCGCCCTCGCCGCCCAAATCGACGGCTCCGAGGGCGCGAGCGGCATCTGCCTGCGCGGCCTGCCCGGCTGGGGCCAGAACCTCGCCCCGATCAACACGGTCGTCAACACCTTCGGCGGTACCTGGTACGACATGGACTGGAACGCCCGCCTGACCGCACCGGAGTTCAGGAAGGCCGTCGGCTTCTACGTCGACCTGCTGCGCACCCACGGTCAGCCCGGCGCCGAGCGGATGGGCGTGCTGGAGATCCTGGACCGCTTCGTCGAGGGCAAGTGCGCCATGATGTACGACGCCACGTCGCTGGCCTCGTCGATCGAGGCCTACAGTTCCCCGGTCAAGGGCAAGGTGGGCTACGTCTCCGCCCCGCACGAGCGGACCGACAAGGCTGGCTGGCTGTGGACCTGGGCCTGGGGCATCCAGCAGGCGTCCGAGCACAAGGACGCCGCCTGGGAGTTCATCTCCTGGGCCTCCTCCAAGGAGTTCCAGGAGCTGGTCGGCCAGGAGGTGGGCTGGATCTCGGCGCCCGCCGGGAACCGCATGTCGCTCTACGAGAAGCCCGAGTACCGGCAGGCGGCGGGTGCCTGGTACCGGCAGGAGTTCACGGCGGCGACGGACTCCGCCGACCCCAAGGACCCGGGCGTCGCCCCTCGCCCCTACGACGGCATCGGCTTCCTGGGCATCCCCGAGTTCGCCGTACTGGGTACGGCGGTCTCCGAGCAGATCGCCGCGGCCATCGCCGGGCAGCAGTCGGTGGACGCGGCCCTGGACAAGTCCCAGGACCTGGCCCAGGCCGCGGCGGCGAAGTACCGGGGCGGGTGACCGGCGGCTCGGCACCACCGCATCCGGAGAGTGCGCGAACGGCGCGGGCCGCGCCCCCGGTCACCCGGGAACGCGGCCCTCGAACTGCCGTGAACCGCCCTGCCGGTCCGCTTACTTGCGGATCAGGCTGCGCAGCACGTACTGCATGATGCCGCCGTTGCGGTAGTAGTCCGCTTCGCCGGGGGTGTCGATGCGGACGACCGCGTCGAACTCGACGCCGGTGTCGGTGGTGACCTTCACCGTGCGGGGGGTGGTGCCGTTGTTGAGCTCCTCGACGCCGGTGAAGTCGAAGGTCTCCTCACCGGTGAGGCCGAGGGACGCGGCCGACTGGCCCTCCGGGAACTGGAGCGGGAGCACGCCCATGCCGATGAGGTTCGAGCGGTGGATGCGCTCGTAGGACTCGGCGATGACGGCCTTGACGCCGAGGAGCGCGGTGCCCTTGGCGGCCCAGTCGCGGGACGAGCCCGAGCCGTACTCCTTGCCGGCCAGGACGACCAGCGGGATGCCGGCGGCCTGGTAGTTCTGCGAGGCGTCGTAGATGAACGACACCGGCGCGTCGGCCTGGGTGAAGTCGCGGGTGTAGCCGCCCTCGGTGCCCGGCGCGATCTGGTTGCGCAGGCGGATGTTGGCGAACGTGCCGCGGATCATGACCTCGTGGTTGCCTCGGCGCGAGCCGTAGGAGTTGAAGTCACGACGCTCCACACCGTGCTCGGTGAGGTACTTGCCGGCCGGGGTGTCGGCCTTGATGGCACCGGCCGGGGAGATGTGGTCGGTGGTGACCGAGTCGCCCAGCTTGGCCAGCACACGGGCGCCGGAGATGTTCTCGACCGGGGCCGGCTCGTGGGCCATGCCCTCGAAGTACGGGGGCTTGCGGACGTAGGTGGACTCGGCGTCCCACTCGAAGGTGTTGCCGGTCGGGATCGGCAGCGCCTGCCACTGGGCGTCGCCCGCGAAGACGTCCGCGTAGGACTTGGAGAACATGTCCTCGCCGATGGCGTTGGCGACGACGTCGTTCACCTCGGCCTCGGAGGGCCAGATGTCCTTCAGGAAGACCGGGTTGCCGTCCTGGTCGGCGCCCAGGGCGTCCCGGGTGATGTCGACCCTCATGGAGCCGGCGAGCGCGTAGGCCACGACCAGCGGCGGGGACGCCAGGTAGTTCATCTTGACGTCGGGGTTGATACGGCCCTCGAAGTTCCGGTTGCCGGAGAGGACCGAGGTGACCGCGAGGTCGTGGTCGTTGACGGCCTTGGAGACCTCCTCCGGCAGCGGGCCGGAGTTGCCGATGCAGGTGGTGCAGCCGTAGCCGACGAGGTTGAAGCCGACCTTGTCGAGGTAGGGGGTCAGGCCCGCCTTCTCGAAGTAGTCGGTGACGACCTTGGAGCCCGGGGCGAGGGTGGTCTTGACCCACGGCTTGCGGGTCAGGCCCTTCTCCACCGCCTTCTTGGCCACCAGGGCGGCGGCGACCATGACGTACGGGTTGGAGGTGTTGGTGCAGGAGGTGATGGCCGCGACCGTCACCGCACCGTGGTCGATCTCGTACGACGTGCCGTCGGGGGCGGTCACGGTGACCGGGTTGGACGGGGCGCCGTTCGGGGCGACGGCCGGGGCGTCGGAGGCCGGGAAGGACTCCTGGCCGGCCTCGTCCACGGTGTCGACGTAGTTGAGGACGTCCTGCTTGAACTGCTCGGCGGCGTTCGCGAGGACGATGCGGTCCTGCGGGCGCTTCGGGCCGGCGATGGACGGGACGACCGTCGCCAGGTCGAGCTCGAGCTTCTCGGAGAAGTCGGGCTCGGCGGCCGGGTCGAGCCAGAGGCCCTGCTCCTTGGCGTACGCCTCGACCAGGGCGAGCTGCTGCTCGCTGCGGCCGGTGAGACGCATGTAGTTGATGGTCTCGTCGTCGATCGGGAAGATCGCGGCGGTGGAGCCGAACTCCGGCGACATGTTGCCGATGGTGGCGCGGTTGGCCAGCGAGGTGGCGGCGACGCCCTCGCCGTAGAACTCGACGAACTTGCCGACGACGCCGTGCTTGCGCAGCATCTCGGTGATCGTGAGGACGAGGTCGGTGGCGGTGGTGCCGGCCTGCAGCTCACCGGTCAGCTTGAAGCCGACGACGCGCGGGATGAGCATGGAGACCGGCTGGCCGAGCATGGCGGCCTCGGCCTCGATGCCGCCGACGCCCCAGCCGAGCACGCCGAGGCCGTTGACCATGGTGGTGTGCGAGTCGGTGCCGACCAGGGTGTCCGGGTAGGCCTTGCCGTCGCGGACCATCACGACACGGGCCAGGTGCTCGATGTTCACCTGGTGGACGATGCCGGTGCCGGGCGGGACGACCTTGAACTCGTCGAACGCGGTCTGGCCCCAGCGCAGGAACTGGTAGCGCTCCTTGTTGCGGCCGTACTCCAGGTCGACGTTCTGCTTGAAGGCGTCGTTCGTGCCGAACTTGTCGGCGATGACGGAGTGGTCGATGACCAGCTCGGCCGGCGCCAGCGGGTTGATCTTCGCCGGGTCGCCGCCCAGCTCCTTGACGGCCTCACGCATGGTCGCGAGGTCCACGACACAGGGAACGCCGGTGAAGTCCTGCATGATCACGCGGGCCGGCGTGAACTGGATCTCCTGGCTGGGCTGGGCCTGCGAGTCCCATCCACCGAGGGCACGGATGTGGTCGGCGGTGATGTTCGCGCCGTCCTCCGTGCGGAGCAGGTTCTCCAGCAGGACCTTGAGGCTGTAGGGCAGGCGAGCCGAGCCCTCCACCTTGTCCAGCCGGAAGATCTCGTACGACTCGTCGCCCACCTGCAGCGTGCTGCGGGCGTCGAAGCTGTTCGCCGACACGACAGTCTCCTTCATTGATGTGCGCGTACCACCACGATCCTGCCGCCACGGCATCTTGGCCGATCCGCTAAGGTAAGGCTAAGTTAGGTAACCCTTACCGGGGTGGCGGCTGGAGTGCTCTCTCGGCAGATATCTCGATGTCGAGATAACTCTAGTACACGAGCGCCGGATGGTCATGCCCCGGCGCCCCCCATGCGGTCATGTGCGCCCCTTTCCCGGGTATCCGAACCGGGTACCCACGCACGACATCCACGCAAGACGGAGGGGAGACAGGGCATGCCGCTCACGTTCCGCAAGAGTTTCCGGATCCTTCCGGGGGTGCGCCTGAACATCAACAAGCGCTCCTGGTCCATCACCACCGGCGGCGGAAAGAACGGCCCGCGCTACACCCGCAGCAGCACGGGACGTCGTACGACATCGATGGATCTGCCCGGACCTTTCGGATGGCGGCGCACCACGAAGGCGAGTCGACGCTGAGACTGCCGGGCGAGCTTGACGTCCCGTCACCCGTTCGGACCCCCCGGTCGGGTGACATCTCATATCTGAGATAGCCTCAAGCGCATGGCAGACGACTACCTCGTACGCATCGGCAAGCTCATCCGTGACGCTCGGCAGCACCGGGGCTGGACTCAGTCGCAGCTGGCGGAGGCGCTCGGCACCAGCCAGAGCGCCGTCAACCGGATCGAGCGCGGCAACCAGAACATCAGCCTTGAGATGATCGCGCGCATCGGGGAGGCCCTCGACAGCGAGATCGTGTCCCTCGGCTACGCCGGTCCGATGCATCTGCGCGTGGTCGGCGGGCGCCAGCTGTCCGGTGCCATCGACGTGAAGACGAGCAAGAACGCGTGCGTGGCGCTGCTGTGCGCCTCACTGCTCAACGAGGGGCGCACGGTGCTGCGCCGCGTCGCCCGCATCGAGGAGGTGTACCGCCTCCTCGAGGTGCTGGGCTCCATCGGCGTGCGCAGCCGGTGGATCAACGACGGTGTCGACCTGGAGATCGTGCCGTCGGCCGAGCTGGACCTGGCGGCGATCGACGCGGACGCGGCCCGCCGCACCCGCTCGATCATCATGTTCCTCGGCCCGCTGCTGCACCGCATGGACTCGTTCAAGCTGCCGTACGCCGGCGGCTGCGACCTCGGCACGCGCACCATCGAGCCGCACATGATCGCGCTGCGCCGGTTCGGCCTGGACATCGCCGCCACCGAGGGCCAGTACCACGCCCAGGTGGACCGCGCGGTCAGCCCCGACCGCCCGATCGTCCTGACCGAGCGCGGCGACACGGTGACCGAGAACGCGCTGCTCGCGGCCGCCCGGCACGACGGCATCACCGTCATCCGCAACGCCTCGTCCAACTACATGGTCCAGGACCTCTGCTTCTTCCTGGAGGCGCTCGGCGTCAAGGTCGACGGCATCGGCACGACCACGCTCACCGTGCACGGCGTCCCGACCATCGACGTCGACGTGGACTACTCCCCCTCCGAGGACCCGGTCGAGGCGATGAGCCTGCTCGCGGCGGCCGTGGTCACCGAGTCGGAACTGACGGTGCGCCGGGTGCCGATCGAGTTCCTGGAGATCGAGCTCGCGGTCCTGGAGGAGATGGGCCTGGACCACGACCGCACGCCCGAGTACTTCGCCGACAACGGCCGCACCCGGCTGGTGGACCTCACCGTCCGGCCCTCCAAGCTGGAGGCGCCGATCGACAAGATCCACCCCATGCCGTTCCCCGGCCTGAACATCGACAACGTCCCGTTCTTCGCGGCCATCGCGGCGGTCGCGCAGGGCAAGACCCTCATCCACGACTGGGTCTACGACAACCGCGCCATCTACCTGACCGACCTGAACCGCCTCGGCGGCCGCCTCCAGCTCCTGGACCCCCACCGCGTCCTGGTCGAGGGCCCGACCCGCTGGCGCGCCGCCGAGATGATGTGCCCGCCGGCGCTGCGCCCCGCGGTGGTCGTCCTGCTGGCGATGATGGCGGCCGAGGGCACGTCGGTGCTGCGCAACGTGTACGTCATCAACCGGGGTTACGAGGAGCTGGCGGAGCGGCTGAACTCGGTGGGGGCGCAGATCGAGACTTTCCGGGACATCTGAGAACTCTCAGGAAACTGACGCGAAACCACTCCTGACCTATACGAACGCGGGGCTGGAGGGGGCCTTCGGGTATCCCTCCCCGCCGCACCGACCGTGTGGATCGCCGAAGGACTGCGGATCTATCCGGCCGAGGACGCGGTCGAGCTGCCGTGGATCTCGTCGACCGGACAGTCCATCGGCGTGTCTTGTTCACGGAGGCTGAGAGCCCCGCCGCTCCTGCTGACCGCCGGCCGGGGTCAGCCGAGCGGGAGCGCGTCCATGTAGCTGTTCGAGGGGCGCTGCACCTTCTTCACCTCGCTGACGTCGAGGGCGACCTCGGCGGAGTTCGTGCCCAAGGTGCCGCCGGGGTGCCAGGTGCCCGTCACCGTCACCCAGGTGTCCGCCTTCGGCGCCACTGCTCCGTGCACCCGCACCTTCACCGACTGGGCGTCCGCCGCGCAGCAGTTGAGCATCAGGCGGGTCAGGTACCAGCTGTCTCCTTCGTCGGCGGGCGTCACGAAGCCCGTCATCCGCACGGTGCGCTCCTTGATGGCCATGGTGCGGTCCTGCCGCACGCGCCGGGTGAAGTCGCCCAGGGTGATCGGGACGGGTGAGGCCGCGGGCAGCGGTTCGAAGTCCTCGTCCCCCGCCTCCCTCGGTTCGGCGACCCGGGGCGCCTCGCGGGCCGCGGTGTAGGAGCCGAGAGCGGGTGGGGCGTAACAGAGGAGGCTCAGGGCGGGGAGGAAGAGGAGCCACGCGACGTGGGGAGGGGGGTGCCCTTCGTCGCGGCGCGCCGTGCGGTACGCGCTCCATGCCTCCGCCAGCCCCAGTGCCAGCAGCACGGCCCCCGAGACGATGAGCAGCGGACGCATGCCCGGCTTCACGTACCGCAGGAACACGTCGGTGAAGAGCGACGCTTGCAGCAGGCCGAGACCGCTGAGGACGAGCAGGACCACCTGTACGGGCCGCTTCACAGCAGCACTCCTCCGATCAGCACACTGCACGTGATCGCCACCACCGTCGTGGCGGCGGAGAAGCGGACGGCGAAGGCCCGCCCGAACGTGCCCGTCTGCAGGGCGATGAGCTTCACGTCGACCATCGGTCCGACCACCATGAACGTCAGTTGTGCCACCGGCGAGAACCCGGACAGGGAGGCCGCCACGAACGCGTCCGCCTCCGAGCAGACCGCGAGCAGGATGGCCAGCGCGGCGAGGAAGAGCACCGACCACCAGGCCGAGTCGGCGAACGCACCGAGGACCGAGGGTGGCACGGCGACGTTGAAGGTGGCCGCGGCCAGCGCCCCCACCACCAGGAAGCCGCCGGCGTGGAGGAAGTCGTGCTGGAAGCCGCTGCGGAACTCGGTCCAGCGGCTGTGGCCCGGCTGGTGTCCGGTGTGCCGGCCCGCCGGCCGCAGCCACTCCTCCTTGCCGAGCCAGAGCCACAGCCAGCCCATCGCGGCGGCCGCCAGTAGCGAGGCGAGCAGCCGCGCCGCCACCATCTCGGGGCGGCCGGGGAAGGCGATGGCCGTGGCGGTCAGGACGATCGGGTTGACGGCCGGGGCGGACAGCAGGAAGGCGAACGCGGCGGCGGGCGCGACGCCGCGCCCGATCAGGCTGCTCGCGACCGGCACGGACGCGCACTCACAGCCGGGGAGCACCACCCCCGCGGCACCGGCGACCGGCACCGCCAACGCGGGGCGCTTCGGCAGCAGCCGGGTGAACACGGATGCCGGGACGAACGCGTTGATCGCCCCGGACAGCGCGGTGCCCAGCAGCAGGAACGGCACCGCCTGCACCGTCACGGAGAGCGCGACCGTACGCCATGCCTGTACCGCGGGCGCCTCCCCCCAACGCCCGACGAGGTAGAGCACCAGGCCGGGCAGTACGGCGGCGCCCAGCAGGAGCGGCCAGTGCCGCGACCAGGCGTGGGCACCCGGCTCAGCGGCCACGGGCGCTTCCGGGGAGCGTTCCTGTGTGTCCTGCATCACGCTCCGACCCGCACGGTTTCTTCATAAGGCCGGATCAACATACCGGGTGGGTCGTCCGCCTTCTGATGCGGCTGACGGAGACCGGCACCGGTCCGCCGCCGTGGACCAGCAGGCCGCGGGTACGACGCCCCCACCGGGCCGCCCGGGGGCTGAGCGGTCAGTACAGCTTGTTCACCGCCGTGACGGTCGTGGCCTTGAAGTCGGCCACCCGGGCGTGCTGGAAGGTGCCCATCTGGCCCCACCGGACGATGGTGACGGTCGCTCCGTCGCGGCCGACCGAGAAGAGGCCGATGTCGGAGGAGCCCCAGGCGGAGGCAGTGTGGATGCCGTAGACGTCGGCGCCCTCCTCGACGTTGAGCCGGCCGTAGTACTTCTGTGTCGCGGTGATGTCGGGGTCCTGCCGCATCAGCTTCTTCGCGCAGCCGGCCAGGTCCTTGCGCAGCAGCGCCGCGAAGTCCTTCGCCCACTGTTCGCTGCGCCCCTCGACCGTGAGCTGCTGGGCGTTGGTGTCGAACTCCGTCCAGTACTCCCGGTGCGAGGTGATGGACGGCAGCGCGTCGCCCACGCACATCGGCAGCGGGTCGGGCTGACCGGCCGTGACCGCTCCGGCGTACCAGGGCGAGGACGGGTGCGGCGGCAGCTCGGCCGGCTCCAGGAATCGGGGCGTGTCGGGGGCCGGTGCGGTGGCGGCGGTGGCCGGGACGGCGGCCGCGGCCACACCGGCGACGGCCGCCAGCGCGGCCACGGTGGTGCGGATGGCTCGGGTGCGGATCTGCATGGTCTCTCCCATTGGTCTTCCTCTGTTCCGTCTCGATCGGTTTCCCCGGTCGAATTTCCCCGGTCGCATGCGCGGGCCTTGCCCTTGCCCCCCGTACGACCCGCCACCACCCGCGACCGTTGCCCTGTACGCCCGCTACGGATCCGTCCCGAATGTCACGGGCGTGCGACCGTGAGCGAACGGCTTCCGGACGAACTGAGCTGCGTGCGCCGGGCGCGCGCCGCACCTCGGGGTCGTGGTCCGCTTCACACCGACGCCCGGACAGGTCCGGGTGCCGTACAGGGCGTAAAGCGACCGAAGAATGGATAGGGGGTATACGGCGAAACGCGGGGAGTGTCCGACGTGCCCGGATGCCGGGCGCAGCGGCTTCAGGAGGGGGAGCGCGCATGGACGGCCGGCCCTTGTACCTCGAACCGCGGCTGGAGCCACGGCTGAGGTCGCTCGTGGCGGCGCACGGCACGCTGCACTCGATCGTCGACGCACTCGGTTCACCCCTGCACATCGTGGTGCCGGACCAGATCGCCGAGAACCTGGAGCGGTTCCGGTCGGTGTACCGGGCGCACCACCTTTCGGGGCAGGTCTTCTACGCCCACAAGGCCAACCGCTCCAGTGCACTGCTGCGGCGGCTCGCGGCGACGGACGCGGGCGTGGACGTCGCGTCGCTGGGCGAGTTGCAGCACGCGCTGGGTGCCGGTTTCGGCGCCGACCGGATCACGGCCACCGGGCCGAAGAACCCCGAGTTCCTGTGGCTGGCGGCGCGTACGGGTGTCACGGTCGGGGTCGACGGTGTCGCCGAGCTGGACGGGCTCGCCGCCCTGGTGCGGGGGCACGGACTCGCCCCGGTACGGGTGCTGCTGCGGCTGTCGGGCTTCGAGGCGTCGGGCGTGAAGGTGCTGAGCCGGCGCAGCCGTTTCGGTACGCCGGTACGGGAGTTGAAGCTGCTGCTGGAGGCGGTCGAGCGGCACGGTAACGCGGTCGATCCGACGGGGGTGGCCTTCCATCTGGACACGACGAGCGTCGCGGAGAAGGCGACGGCCCTCGAAGGGTGCCTGGCGGCTCTGGAGTTGTGCCGGAGCCGGGGTCTGCGGCCCCGGGCCGTGGACGTCGGCGGCGGGTTCGGCATCAGCTACCTCGCCGAGCGGGAGCAGTGGGAGGCGTACACGAGCGGGCTCACCGCGGCCGTTCTCGGCCGGCGTCCGCCCCTGACGTGGGGCGGGCACGGCTACGGGCTGCGCAACGAGTCCGGCACCCTGCGCGGCGCGCTGGGCCTCTACCCCGCCCACCGCTCCACCGCCGGAGCCGCCTACCTGGACGAGCTGCTGGCCCAGCCGGCCGCCTCGCTGGGTGGACGCCCGCTGGCCGCGCTGCTGCTGGAGCACCTGTGCGACCTGCACACCGAGCCCGGCCGGGCCCTGCTGGACCAGTGCGGACTCACCCTGGCGCGGGTCCTGGAGGTCCGCGGCCCGGAACCCGGCGGGGAACTGCTCGTACGGCTGGCCGCGAAGGCGGACGACATCGCCCTGGAGGACCACGGAGTGCTGATGGACCCGGTGGTCGTCCCCAGAAGCGGAGCCGGGCCGGGTGGGGGGGCCGTCGCCGTGCACCTCTTCGGCAGCCTCTGCCTGGAGACCGACCTCATCACCCGGCGCACGGTGTTCCTGCCGCGCCGCCCGGAACCCGGTGACCTGCTCGCCTTCGCCAACACCGCGGGCTACGCCATGGACTTCCACGCCACGCGCGCCCAGCAGCAGCCCGCCGCCCGCAAGGTCGCCGCCTGGCAGGACGGCGACGCGTGGCGCTGGTGCCTCGACGACCAGTTCTGGCCGATCACGCCCTCGGGGGGAGCCCAGTGAGGTACGACAGCATCACCGAGGCGATAGGCAACACCCCACTGGTGCGGATCGACCCGGCCGTGCACGGCCTGCGGAACATCGACCTGTACGCCAAGCTGGAGATGCTCAACCCGTTCGGCTCGGTCAAGGACCGGGCGGCCTGGAGCATGGCGCGGCCCCTGCTGGACGAGGCGGTCGAACACGGCAGCCAGGTCGTGGAGTTGTCCAGCGGCAACACCGCCAAGGCCCTCGCGGTCATCGCGGGCATGCACGGCCTGGGCTTCAAGAGCGTGACCAACCGGATGCGGGTCCCGGAGATCAAGGACCTCCTGCTGCTGCTCGGCGCGGAGATCGAGGAGCTGCCGGGGCAGAGCGAGTGCCTGGACCCGACCGCCACGGACGATCCGCTGACCCTGTTCCACCGGACGCTGTCGGCCTCCGGCAGTGCCTATCTGCACACCGACCAGTACTTCAACCCGCGCAACACCGAGGCCCATCTCACCGGCACCGGGCCGGAGATCGTCAAGGACCTGGACGGACGGGTCCCGGACTGGTTCGTGGCCTGCGTGGGCACCGCCGGATCCTCCACGGGCGTAGCCCGCGCCCTGCGCGAGGAGGACCCGTCCGTGCGGGTGCTCGGGCTGGTCGGGGCCAAGTCCGACTTCATCCCCGGGATCCGCACCATCGACGAGGTGCAGGAGGTCGGCCTGTTCGATCCGGAGACGTACGACGCGATGGAGTCGGTGAGCGCCGACGAGGCGATCGAGGGCATGCTCACCCTGAACCGCCGCTGCGGCATCCTCGGCGGCCCCACCGGAGGGGCCGCCTATTTCGGCGCGGTCCGCCATCTGCGTTCTCTGGACGAGGAGTTGACCGAGCGCCGGACGGCGGTGTTCATCGTCTGCGACCGCGTGGAGAGCTATCTCAGCTACGTCCGGCAGCGGCGCCCCGATCTGCTGGGCCGGCCGATCCGGAAGAACTCGCCGGCCGACCTGTCGGACGCCGAGATCGGCGCGGCGCCGTCGATCGGCGTGGCCGACGCCCGGCGCTGGATCGACACCGACCGGCCGCTCGTGGTCGACCTGCGCAGCCCGTTCGCCTACGCGGCGCTGCACATCGACGGGTCGGTCAACATCGTCGACGAGCTGTTCGCCGAACTCCTGCGGGGCGGGCTGCCGTTCAGCCGACGCCAGCCGGTGCTGCTGGCCTGCCCGGTCGGTGAGCAGTCCGCGCGGTACGCGGCGCTGCTGACCCGGATGGGCCACCCGGACGTGCGCAGCCTGGCCGGCGGCGTCATCGCCTGGCGGGACGCGGGCGCCCCCCTGGTGCGGGACTGACCGGCATGAGCGCACCGATCACCCGCGAGGATCTGCACCCGTGGCAGCAGGCGCTGCGCGAGGAGTTCCCCATCGTCACCGGGCACCCCGAGCTGGCCTACCTGGACAGCGCGGCCACGGCGCAGAAGCCGCGGGCCGTGCTGGACGCGGTGCAGACGTATCTGACCACGTCCAACGCCAACGCCGCACGCGGCACCTACACCTGGGCCAACCGGACGACGGAGCTGGTGGAGCGGACCCGCGAACGCGTCGCCCGGTTCCTCGGAGACCCTCAACCCGAGTGCTCCGCAGTCCACTTCACGAGCGGCACCACCGAGGGGCTGCGGACCGTCGCCCGCGACTGGCTGCCGGGGTTCCTGCGCGACGGCGACGAGATCGTCGTGCCGGACGCCGACCACCAGGCCAACATCACACCGTGGCTGGAGGCCAGGGAGTCGCTCGCGCGCGAGGGCGTGCACGTCCGGGTGGTGTCGATGCCGTACCAGAGCGGCTCCGGGGACTACGACCACCGGGCGCTGGCCGAACGGGCGGGCCCGCGCACGCGGTTCGTCGCCACCACCCATGTGCACCACGTGTACGGCGGCGACATGAACGTGCGGCGTATCCGCGAGGCCGTCGGCCCCGACGCGGTGATCTGTCTGGACGCCGCGCAGAGCGTGGGTCATCTGCCGGTGACGGTGGGCGAGTTGGACGTGGACTTCGTGGTGTTCTCCGGGCACAAGGCACTGGCCCTGCCCGGGTCCGGGGCGGTGTGGGCCCGGCAGGCGCGCGGGCCCGCCTTCGTACCCGGCGGCTGGAGCGGCACCCCGAACACCGTGGGCATCGCCTCGCTCGAAGCGGCCCTGGACTGGCTGGACGCGGCCGGTGTCGACCGGATCGAGCGCTGGACGGCCGATCTGGCGACCCGGCTCACCGAGGGGCTGCGCCGGCTGGACGCCTACGAGATCCTCGGCTGCCCGCTCAGCCTGGCCGCCGGCACGGACGTCCAGCGCCGCCAGGGCATCGTGACCCTGCGGCACCGTTCCATCGACTCGGGCGACCTCGGGTTCATCCTGTTCAGCCACGGTTTCATGGTCCGTTCCGACCATCACTGCCAGGGCGACGCGGGCGAGAAGACCGGTTCGGTGCGGGTGAGTCTGCATGTGTACAACACGGGCGAGGAGATCGACCGGCTGCTGTCCGTTCTCGCCTCGCTCGCCTGACTCCCCCCTTCCGCACGGCCGTCATGCGTAATGAGAACCGTTTCCACCTGTAGGCTCGGGCCGCAGGAGTCAGGTGCGAGACGGCGAGGTGGCACGACCGGATGGGGCTGAGTCTGGCGACGGCGGAGCGATGGGTGGAGCGCTGGGAGCTCCAGCAGCAGCGGTACGCCGTCGACCGCGAGGAGCGGTTCACGGTGATCGCCGACGTCGTCGAGCACGTCACGGCGGGGCGCGCGGCCCCGCCCCTCGTCGTGGACCTGGGCTGCGGGCCCGGCTCCCTCGCTGCCCGGCTCGTCCGGCGGTTGCCGGACGCCGAGATCGTGGCCGTGGACCGGGACCCCGTCCTGCTGGAACTGGGCCGCACCCACCACCCGGACGCGGCCCGCTACGTCGACGCCGAGATCGGCGCGCCCGGCTGGACGTGGGCGCTGGAACTGGACCGGCCCCTGGACGCGGCGGTCTCCACGACGGCCCTGCACTACCTCGACCACGACACCCTGCTCGCCACCTACCGGCAGCTGGCCGAGCTGATGCGCCCCGGGGGCGTCCTCGTCAACGGCGACCACCTCCCCCAGGGCGAGAATGGCCCGGCCGGGATCGCGGCCCACGTCGGGCGGTGCCGGGCCGACCGGCAGCGCGTCTTCGCCCACGAGGACTGGAGCTCCTGGTGGGCCGCCGTCGGCGACGACCCTGAGCTGGCCGACCTTCTCGCGGAGCGCCGACGGCGTGACGCCCTCCTCGGCACCGGCCGCCCCGCCGGACTTCCCCTCTCGGCCCATCTGGAGCTGCTCCGGCGGGCGGGCTTCGGCACGGCCGGACCGGTGTGGCAGTACGGAGACAGCTGTGTGGTCGTGGCGGTGCGCTGACCTGGGCGTGGCCCGGGCGGCCTGCGCCGGATGGCAGGCAAGGGCGGAGATTTCTACCATGCATGCAGATGTCGTCTTATGGTGATGTCGAATGCCGCCCCAGGCGGAAGCGCCCCGAGCGGCACCCCCCATGCGAGGAGCCCCCATGACCACCGCCGAGCACAGCACCCATGAGAACCACGCGCACGCCCACGGCGACGACTGCGGCCACCTCGCCTTCGCCCACGGTGACCACACCGACTACGCCCACGACGGCCACATCCACCGGATGCACGACGGCCACGCCGACGAGTGCGCGGACGGCCACCACACGGTGCACCGGAACCACGACCACGAGCACGGCGACGACTGCGGCCACCTGGCCGTGCGGCACGGCGACCACACGGACTACGTGCACGACGGCCACCGTCACGCCGCCCACGAGGGCCACTGGGACGACCACTGACGCAGCTCGTCGCGGCCGCCGTCCGGGACGTCTCAGGCCAGGGCGTCCCAGTGGACGGTGCGGTCGCACCAGCGCTCCAGCAGGGTGCGGTCGTGGCCGACGGCCAGCAGGGCGGCCCCGGTCGCGGCCCGGTAGCCCTCGACGGCCGCGACCAGGGCCGCCGCGGTGGAGGCGTCGAGCATCGCGGTCATCTCGTCGCACACCAGCAGGCGTGGGCGCAGCACCAGGGCCCGGGCGAGGCAGGCGCGCTGCAGCTGGCCGTCGCTGACCTCGTGCGGCCGCCTGGTGAGCAGGTCGGGGGTGAGGCCGACGACGGGGGCCAACTCGGCGACCCGGTGGGCGGCTTCCCTGCCGCGGCCGGTGGCCCACAGCGGCTCGGCGATCAGGTCGGTGAGCGGCAGCCGGGGGTCCGCGGAGAGCCTGGCCTGCTGGAAGACGACCCCGAAGGCGGTGCGCAGGGCGCGTGGGGCGCGGTGCCGCCAGTGCCGTACGGGCTCGCCGTCGAGGAGCAGGGTGCCGGAGTCGGGACGGTGCAGCAGGGCCGCGACCCGCGCGAGGGTGGACTTGCCGCAGCCGCTCGGGCCCAGCAGACCGACGGACTCGCCCGCGGAGACGGTGAGGGAGACGTCCCGGACCACCGGCGCGTTCCTGGTGTATCCGGCGGTGATGGAGCGCAGTTCAAGCACGGATGTCCTCCGGCACGTGCGGATGGTGGCAGGCGACCGGGCCGGCGGGCGGCGGGGCCGCGCAGGTGTCGGTGGCCCGGCCGCAGCGGGCGGCGAAGGCGCAGCCGGCCGGGAGGTCGCCCAGTTCGGGCGGCATGCCCGGGACGGGGGCGAAGGCGCGGTCGGGCAGGGCCTGGAGCAGGGCGCGGCTGTAGGGGTGGCGGGGGCCGGGGGCGCCGAAGAAGGCGGTGACGTCGGCGAGTTCGACGATCCGTCCCGCGTACATGACCGCGACCCGGTCCGCGATGCGCTCGGCGGCCGACAGGTCGTGGGTGATCATCAGCAGGGCCCGTCCGCCGCCCTGGCCGCCCGGGTCGTCGACGTGCCGCCGCAGTTCGTCGACCGTACGGTCCACGAGGTCGCGGTCGAGTCCGGTGGTCGGTTCGTCGGCGAGCAGCAGCGGCGCGTCGCCGACCAGGGCGAGGGCGGTGGCTGCCCGCTGGGCGAGGCCGCCGGACAGCTGGTGGGGGTGGCGGTCGAGGTGGTCGGCGGGGAACGCGGCCCGTTCGGCGGCGGCCTCGGCGGCGGCACGCAGAGCGGCGCGGCCCCGGGTCGCGGTCAACGCGGCGACCGTCTCCTCCAGTTGTGAGCGGACGGTGCGGACCGGGGTGAGGTGGGCGGCCGGGCTCTGCGGTACGAGGCCGATGAGCCGCCCTCGTACGGTGCGGGCGAGGGTCCGCTCGTCGGCCGTGAGCAGGTCCAGGTCGCCGAGCAGGGCCGAGCCGGCGGTCCGGGCGTTGCCGGGGAGCAGACCGAGCAGGGCGGAGGCCAGCACGGACTTGCCGCAGCCGCTCTCGCCGATCAGGGCCAGGCACTCGCCGGGCGCCACGTCGAAGCGCGCGTCGGTGACGGCGGCGACGCGGCGCCCGCCGGGCATGAGGAACCGCACGGACAGGCCGCGCACGGACAGCACGGGGGTCGTGCATCGCGTACCGGCGCTCACAGCATCAGCTCCGATCGGTGACGTGGGTTGATCCGCTCCCGCCACGCCCCGGCGAGTCCGGCGATGGCGAGGGTGGGGACGATGAGGAAGAGACCGGGAAAGAGGGTGGGCCACCACTGGCCGGCGAGGAGGGAGCCGCGGGCGCCCTGGATCAGGGTGCCGAGGCTCGCCGTGTGGGTGGGCAGCCCGAGGCCGAGGAAGGACAGGGCCGACTCGTGCCACATGGCGTGCGGCACCATCAGCACGGCGGCGAGCGCGGCCTGTGGCAGGACGGCGGGCAGGAGGTGCCGTACGGCCACCCGCCACCGGGACGCCCCGCCGGAGACGGCCGCGTCGATGTACGGCCGGGATCGCAGCGACAGCACCTCGGCGCGCACGATCCGGGCCGTGGACAGCCAGTGGGTCAGCGCGACCGAGATCACCACCGGCCACACCCCGGGGCGGAACAGGGCGACGATGAAGATGCCGAGCAGCAGGTGCGGCACGGACGAGAACGTGTCGACCACCCGCATCAGGGCCCGGTCGGCCCAGCCGCCCAGCGCCCCGGCCGCCGCGCCCACGGCCGTGCCGACCACGGTCGCGGTCAGCGCCGCCGCCACTCCGACGAGCAGCGAGACGCGCAGGCCGTAGACGCAGCGCAGCAGCAGGTCGCGGCCGACGTCGTCGGTGCCGAACGGGTGCGTCCAGGAGGGTGGTTGCAGCTTGGCGGCCAGGTCGACGGCCTGCTGGTCGAGCTGGGCCAGCGGCGGCACGAGCAGCACCGCGAGGACGGTCGCGGCCACCAGCGCGGCGGAGGTGCGCACGCGCAGGGCACGGGTGGAGCGGCGTTTCGGGCCGTGTGCGCGCCACTCGGGCTCGGCCGGGGCGCCGGGGGGCGCCGGTGCGTCACATGTCACTGAGCTTCACCCTCGGGTCGAACAATCCGTAGAGCAGGTCGGCGAGCAGGTTCCCGGCGAGCACGGCGGCGGTGGCCAGGGTCGTCAGGGCGGCGAGCAGCGGGAAGTCGACGGCGGTGGCCGCCTCGACGGTGGCGGCGGCGATGCCCGGCCAGCTGAAGACGCTCTCCACCAGCAGGGCGCCGGTGATGAGTTCGGGGACGCGGGAGCCGATGAGCGTGAGCACCGGCAGCAGCCCGGAGCGCAGGGCGTGGCCGAGCAGGACGGTGCGTTCGCTCAGCCCCCGGGCCCGGGCGCCGCGCACGGGGTCCTCCGCCAGGGCGTCGCCCACGCCCTGGCGGACGTACAGGGTGAACCACGGCAGTTGGGACACGGCGAGGACACCGGCGGGCAGGACGAGATGGCTGGTGACCTGGCCGGGCGTGACCTGTGCGCTGCCGGTGTCGGTCAGGCCGCCCGCCGGCAGGACGCCCCACCGGAGGGCGAACAGCCAGATGGCGAGCAGTGCGATCCAGAAGACCGGGGCCGCCTCCAGGGTGTAGGCGAGGGAGGTGACGGTCCGGTCGACGAGCGAGCCGGGGCGGCGGGCGGCGAGCACGCCGAGCAGGGTGCCCACCAGGACGGCGGCGGCGAAGGCGACGGCGCACAGCAGCGCGGACCACACGAGCCGTTCGCCGATGACCTGGGCGACCGGCTGCCGCATGACGCTGGAGTGGCCGAGGTCGCCGGTGAGCGCGGAGGTCAGCCAGTGCCACCAGCGGGCGGCGAAGGGCCGGTCCACGCCGAGGTTCTCGCGCAGCCGGTCCAGGGTCTGCTGGTCGGCGCCGAGCGCGGCGGTGCCGGCGTAGGCCTTGACGGGGTCGAACGGGGAGGCGGCGGCGATGGCGAACACGCCGAAGGTGACGACGAGCAGGACGGGGACGGCGAACAGGGCCCGCCGTCCCGCCAGTCGTGCCATCGCTCCCCAGGGGAGTCGGGTCACTTCTTCGGCTGCCAGTCCTCGATGTTCCACCAGGGGCCGCTGGCGAAGCCGTGTTCGTGCGGCTCCAGTTGGGTGTCCAGGCCGTCCCAGCGGTCGGCCAGGACGTAGAGGTGGTCGATGTGGGTGAGGAAGGTGTAGCCGGGGTCCTGCACCAGGGCGCGCTGCAGTGTGCCGTAGGCGGATGTGCGCTCGGCCGGGTCCTGGCTGCGGCGGCCCTTGTCCAGGGCGCGGTCCACGGCCGGGTTGTCGTAGCGGGCCATGTTGTTGAAGCCGTCGCCGGCGAGGGAGGAGTGCAGCAGGGTGTAGAGGCCGAAGTCGGGGTCGCCGGTGCTGCCGAAGCCCGCGAGGACGGCGGTGTCCTTCATGCGCGGCTCGATGACCTCCCAGGTGGCGCTCTCCACCTTCACGTCGATGCCGGCCTTCTTGGCGTCGGAGGCGTACGCGAGGGCGTGGTCCTGGCGGACCTTGTCGCCGGAGGGGTAGAGCAGGCTGAAGGCGGCCCGCTGTCCGTCCCGGCTGCGGATGCCGTCCTTGCCGGGCTTCCAGCCGGCCTCGTCCAGGATCTTCCCGGCCTTGCCGAGGTCCTGGGCGCGCTCGATGTCGTCGCTGAAGGCGGGGTCGTCGACGGGCAGCGGCCCGTAGGCGGGGCGGCCCGCGCCGTCGAGGATCTTGGCGGTCATGGCCTCGCGGTCCACGGCCGCGTCGAGGGCCCGCCGGATCGCGCGGTCGCCCGTGACCTTGTGCGCGGTGGGGAGCGTGACGGCCCGGAAGTCGTAGGAGCGGGCCTGGTAGGTGCGTTTGGCGTCGTCGCCCTTGAACGTGGCGGCGAGGTTGGGCGGGAGGACCGCGCCGTCGAGGTCGCCGGAGCGCAGGCGGGTGGCGCGTACGTCGTCGTCGGTGATGACCGCCATGGTGAAGGCCTTCACCGCGGGCTTGCCGCCCCAGTAGCGGGGGTTGGCCTTGAAGGAGAGCTTCTCTCCCTTGCTCCAGCCGGTGAGGAGGTACGGGCCGGTGCCGACCGGCTCGGTGTTGAAGGAGCCGGTGTTGGGGTTCTGCTTCCCCGTGATGTGCTGGGGGACGATGGGCAGGACCGTGCGGGCGGCGAAGGGGGCGTAGGGGTACTTCAGCGTGAAGACGACCTTGTCGTCGCCGCTCGCCTCGATCTCCTCGATCGCGTCCAGCTCGCTCTTGAAGGTGTTGTTGGTCTTGGCGTCCAGGACGGTCCGGTAGGTGTGGACGACGTCGGCGGGTGTCAGCGGTTCGCCGTCGCTGAACTCGACCCCGTCGCGCAGGGTGTAGGTGTAGGTGCGGCCGCCGTCGGTGATCTTCGGCAGTGCGGACGCCAGTGCGGGCTTCAGCTTCAGGTCGGCGTCGCGGGCGAGGAGCCCGTCGAAGATCTTGGAGTTGCCGTCCTTGCCGTAGCCGAGCAGCGGGCTGAGGGTGTCCGGCTCGGAGGCCACCCCGAGCACCACCGACTCCGCGGACTTGCCGTCATCCGAGGCGCCGCCGCTGGGGGCCGAGCAGGCGGTGACCGCCGTGGCCAGCGCCGCCGTGACGGCGGCCCCTCGTATCCGACGGGTCGACATGTGACCTCACACCCTTGTTGCTCTAGTCAGGTTGTTGCACAGCTAGGTTATTGCAAAGACATCGCAATTAAATAGGATCGGCGGGCGACCCGAACCCGGGGCGCCCACCGCTTCCTTCAGGTGGTGCTCAGGCCTGGGTCAGGGTGACGTTCTGCCCCTGGACCGTGTGGAAGCTGTGCAGCGGCAGGTCACTGAAGGTACGCAGCTCCATCAGGGTGGCCTCGACGCGGGCCGCCCCGGCTACCAGCGCGCCGGGCGTGACCTGGCCGGTGTTCACCCAGCGGTGATCCGCGCCGTCGCACACGGCCCGGGTACCGCCGACGCCGTATCGGGTCGTGGACACGCCCTGGCTGACGGAGGAGCTGACGAAGACCGGGCCGCTGGAGCTCACGCAGCGGTAGGTGCCGGAGAGGGTGACGGTGCCGTCGACGGTGATCCGGCCGACCGCGTCGACCGTCACGGTGCCGGTCGGGGCGGGGGCGGACGCGGTGGCGGGCGCCGCGCCGGCGCCGGTGAGCAGGAGCAGCGCGGCACCGGCCGCCGCGCCGAGAAGGGGACGTAGACGCATGGGGGAAACCCCCCGAAAGGGGTGGAATGCGGCTTCCACTCGTACCGGCCCTCCGGGCCGGCGCCCGTGACCCTCACCCCTTCGGTGGCGAGTCCGCCCCGGCCGTCGTGGAACCGTCCTGGGAATGTCCTGGGCGTGTCACGCTTCCCGCCGGGCCGTTCCGATGAGTTCGGCACGGGAGGATGGTCTGTCTGTACGAGTCGCCCGAACCCTTCGGACGGCCCTACCGACGTGGAGGTGCGCCATGTGTGTCCACCAGCCCCAGTGCCCCGCGACCGACTCCCCCGCCGCGCACGTCGTGGCCGCCCGCCCCGAGCAGGGCTGGAGCCTGCTGTGCGACGGGACGGTCGTCTTCGACGACACCGGCGAACTGCTGCCGGACGGACGCGTGGTGCAGCCGCGCCGGGTGACCGCCGAGGGCCTGGCCGTCGCGGCCTGACCCGAGGACGTCCCTGCACTGCGGCACGACGGCCTCGCTACGGCAGAACCGCGAAGCCGTCCAGTTCCACCATGGCCTCCGCGTCCCACAGCCGGCCGACCCCGACGACCGCCATGGCGGGGTAGTCGCGACCGGCCAACGCGCGCCAGGTGCGGCCCAGTTCGGGCGCGTGGGTGCGGTACGCCTCGACATCCGTGGCATAGACGGTGACGCGGGCCAGGTCGGAGGGTGTGCCACCGGCCGCCGCGAGGGCGGCCAGCAGGTTGGCCAGAGCCCGCTCGAACTGCTCGGGCAGGGTGCGCCCGACCACCTTGCCGTCGGCGTCCAGGGCGGTCTGCCCCGCGAGGAACACCACCCGTGACCCGGACGCCACCACGGCGTGGGAGAAGCCGGTCGGCGGGGACAGCTCGGACGGGTTGACGCGCTCGGTGCTCACCGGGCCTCCTGACGGGCGTACAACTCCTTGGCGATGATGCCGCGCTGCACCTCGCTGGCCCCCTCGTAGATGCGCGGGGCGCGCACCTCGCGGTAGAGGTGTTCGAGCAGGTGGCCGCGTTGCAGCGCTCGGGCGCCGTGCAGCTGGACGGCCGTGTCGACGACGTACTGCGCGGTCTCGGTGGCGAGCAGTTTCGCCATGGCGGAGCGCCGGGGCACGTCCGGGTCGGCCGCGTCGTACGCCGAGGCCGCCGCGTGCACCATCAGCCGGGCCGCCTCGGTGCGCAGGGCCATCTCGGCGACCTGGTGCGAGACGGCCTGAAGGTCCCGCAGTTTACCCCCGAAGGCGTCGCGTCCGGCGGTGTGAGCGAGGGTCGCGTCGAGGGCCGCCTGCGCCATGCCGACCGCGAACGCGCCGACGCTGGGCCGGAACAGGTTGAGCGTCCCCATGGCGACCCGGAAGCCGCGGTCCGCCTCGCCGAGCACGTCGTCGGCCGTCACCGGCACGGCGTCGAAGTCGAGGGCGCCGATGGGGTGCGGCGAGAGCATGTCCAGTCCGCGGCCGGTCAGTCCAGGCCGGTCGGCGGGGACGAGGAAGGCGGTGACGCCTCGCGCCCCGGCGCCCGGTGTGGTGCGGGCGAAGACAGTGTAGAAGTCGGCCTCGGGGGCGTTGGAGATCCAGCACTTCTCTCCGGTGAGCCGCCAGCGGGCGGGGCCGTCGGGGGCGGCGGTGAGTGATGTGTCGACGGTGGGCGCCGGAGCGTCCGATGACCGACCGGCCTGCGACGCGTCCGTCTCCGCCTCCGCCTCCGCCCGGAGCTCCAGTGCCGCCGCGTCCGATCCCGCCCCCGGCTCGCTCAGCGCGAAGGCCGCGATCGCCGTGCCGGCGGTGACCAGGGGGAGCCAGCGGGCGCGTTGCGCCTCGGTTCCGTACGCGTGCACCGGATGGGCGCCGAGGCCCTGGAGGGCCAGGGCCGTCTCCGCCTCCGTGCAGGCGTAGGCCAGGGACTCGCGCATCAGGCACAGGTCCAGCGCGCCCGAGGTGAACAGACGGCCGAGCAGGCCGAGGCTGCCGAGCTCGGCGACCAGGGCGCGGTTCACATGCCCCGGTTCGCCCTTGTCGGCCAGCGGGTGGAGCCGTTCCGCCGCCAGGGTGCGCAGCTCCGCGCACCAGGCGAGTTGTGCCGGTTCGAGTGAGAATGCGGTCATCGCCGGTCCCTTCTCCGCCACCCTGCGTTCCGGCTGGGCCACTCCGAGGCTATCGCGGACCGTTGACTGTCGTCATCAACACGATACGCTCCAGGTGCGAGCCCACCACGCCAAGGGGGCGAACCGTATGACCGCACGGCGCACGGCCCACGTCGACACCTTCGCCCGGGACCATCTGCCACCCCCGGACCAATGGCCCGAGCTCCGCTTCGATCTGCCGGAGCTGCACTACCCCGAACGGCTCAACTGCGCCGCCGACCTGCTGACCGGCCCACCCGGCGAACGCCTGGCCTTCCTCACCGCCACCGGCGAGCCGTGGACGTACGGCGATCTGCGTGCCCGCGTGGACCGCCTCGCCCATGTGCTCACCGGCGAACTCGGCGTCGTCCCGGGCAACCGGGTGCTGCTGCGCGGCCCCACCACCCCCTGGCTCGCGGCGTGCTGGCTGGCGGTGCTGAAGGCGGGGGCGGTGGCGGTCACGGTGCTCGCCCAGCAGCGCCCGCACGAGCTGAGCACGATGTGCGAGATCGCGCGGGTGGAGCACGCCCTGTGCGACATCCGGGCCGTCGACGACCTCGCCAAGGCCGAGATCCCGGGCCTGCGGATCACGGCCTACGGCGGTGACGCCCCGGACGACCTCCTCAACCGCCCGGCACCCACGACCCCGTATCAGGCGGTCGCGACGGCTGCCGACGACGTGGCACTGATCGCCTTCACCTCCGGCACCACCGGCCGCCCGAAGGCCTGCATGCACCTGCACCGGGACGTGCTGGCGATCGCCGACACGTTCTCCCGGCACGTCCTGAAGCCCTGCCCGGACGACGTCTTCACCGGCAGTCCCCCGCTGGGCTTCACCTTCGGCCTCGGCGGTCTGGTGGTCTTCCCGCTGCGGGCGGGTGCGAGTGCACTGCTGCTCGAACAGGCCGGGCCGCGGCAGCTGCTGCCCGCCATCGCCCGGCACCGGGTCTCCGTACTGTTCACCGCCCCGACGGCGTACCGCGCGATGCTCGACGAGCTCGACGGGCACGACGTCTCCTCGCTGCGCCGCTGCGTCTCGGCCGGCGAGAACCTGCCCGCGGCCACCTGGCAGGCCTGGCACGAGCGCACGGGCCTGCGCCTCATCAACGGCATCGGCGCCACCGAGCTGCTGCACATCTTCATCTCCGCTGCGGACGACCGGATCCGGCCCGGAACCACGGGCGTTCCGGTGCCGGGCTGGCAGGCGCGCGTGCAGGACGCGGACGGCGAGCCCGTGCCCGACGGGCAGCCGGGTCTGCTCGCCGTACGCGGACCGGTCGGCTGCCGCTACCTGGCCGACCCGCGCCAGCGGGACTACGTGCGCGGCGGCTGGAACGTCACCGGCGACACCTACGTCCGCGACCCCGACGGCTACTTCCGCTACGTCGCCCGCGCCGACGACATGATCATCTCGGCCGGGTACAACATCGCCGGACCCGAGGTGGAGGACGCCCTGCTGCGGCACCCGGACGTGGTGGAGGCGGCGGTCGTGGGACGGCCCGACGAGGCCCGCGGGCAGGTCGTGCTGGCCTTCGCCGTCCTCAAGGAGGGCGCGGAGCGGGACGCCGAGGCGCTGCGCGCCTTCGTGAAGAGCGAACTGGCGCCGTACAAGTGCCCGCGCGAGATCGTCTTCCTGGACGCGCTGCCGCGCACGGCCACCGGCAAGCTCCAGCGATTCAGGCTGCGTGCACCGGGGGTACCGGAAGGCGACCGGGAATGATCCGTACGACCTAAGATGATCAACGTGTCCGACCACCATGCACCACGGTCTCTCATCGTCACGCTCTACGGCGCGTACGGCCGCTTCATGCCGGGCCCCGTGCCGGTAGCCGAACTGATCCGGCTACTGGCCGCGGCCGGCGTGGACGCTCCGTCCGTACGCTCCTCGGTGTCACGGCTCAAGAGACGCGGCCTGCTCGTGCCGGCCCGCACCGCACAGGGCGCGGCCGGTTACGAACTGTCCCCGGACGCCCGTCAGTTGCTCGACGACGGCGACCGCCGCATCTACGCCTGCGCTCCGCCCGAGGACGAGGGCTGGGTGCTCGCGGTGTTCTCCGTGCCGGAGTCCGAGCGGCAGAAGCGGCACGTGCTGCGCTCCCGGCTGGCCGGGCTCGGTTTCGGCACGGCCGCTCCGGGCGTGTGGATCGCGCCCGCGCGGCTGTACGAGGAGACCCGGCACACGCTCCAGCGGCTGCGGCTCGACGCGTACGTCGACTTCTTCCGCGGTGACCACCTCGGCTTCGCCCCGACCGCGGAGGCCGTAGCCCGGTGGTGGGACCTGGCGGCCATCGCCAAGGAGCACGAGGAGTTCCTCGACCGCCACGCGCGAGTGCTGCGCGACTGGGAGAAACGCGAGGACACCCCGCCGGAGGAGGCCTACCGGGACTACCTCCTCGCCCTGGACTCCTGGCGCCACCTGCCCTACACCGACCCGGGCCTGCCGTCCGAGCTGCTTCCCGCGGACTGGCCGGGGGTGCGCTCCTCGGCGGTGTTCCGGGGGCTGCACGAGCGGCTGCGGGACGCGGGGGCGGCGTTCGTCGGCCTCTGACCCACCCGGACGACCGGGATGCCGCCCGGTTTGCGGCGTTTGCTCCGCCATGGAACGGTCAACGATGTCCGCGACTGGACGGAGCGCGTACCGGGAGGCGGACCGAGGGATGACCGTCACCACACCACCGAGGACGACAGGCTCCCGCGCGGACCGGCTCCCGTGAGGCGGTGGGGGCGCTCGGTGCACGGCGGGTGGCACCGGGCCGGTGCGCACACCCTCGTCCGGCAGGGCCGCGAGGTGGAGTTGCTGCACCGGGCCACGGGGTTCGCCACCCTCGCCCTGGTCACCCTGGCGCCACTGCTCATCGTGGTCGCCGCCGCCGACCCGCTGGAACGGGGCGGGTTCGCCCTGTGGCTCGCCGACGGCATGGGGCTGTCCGGGCGCTCCGCGCGGCTGCTCACGGACATCATCAGCCCGCCGCGCAAGGTCATCGGCACCACGAGCGTGCTCGGCGGGGTCGCCCTCGCGGTCTTCGGTGTCGCGTTCGGCGGGAGCGTGCAGAACGGCTACGAGCGGATCTGGGGCCTGCCCTCGGGCCCGTGGCACCGCGTCTGGCGGCAGGCGGTGTGGATGATCGCGATGACCGCGTACCTGTACCAGGAGGTGCAGACGCGCAGCATCGTCTCGGGGCCGGAGCGGATCGCGCTGAGCGCGGCGTCCGGTGTGCTGTTCTTCTGGTGGGGGCAGCGCTTCCTGCTGGGCGGGCAGGTCCGCTGGACCGATCTGCTCCCCGGGGCGCTGGCCACCATGGCCGGCCTGGTCGGCCTGCGCATGTTCTCCTACTTCGTCTTCACCCCGCTCATCGTCACCAACGCCATCAGCTACGGAGCGATGGGCGTCGTCCTCGTCGTGGAGTCCTGGCTCATCGGCGTGGGCTACGTCGTCTACGGCGGCGCGCTCGTCGGCCGCTGGGTGCTCGAGCACCACGTGCACCGGGAGCACGCCGAGTAGACCCGGCTCCGGCCGGCACTGTCGTGCGAACGCACATGCCACCCGGAGGGATCTCTGTCCCCGCTCATGCGAATCCACAGGGGCCTTTTCCCTCGCATCTGCGGCATTATCATCGGCGCATACTGAACCGAGGGAGTAGATCCGTGATGACCCGTACCGCGCGCCGGGCCCGCTGTCCGCTCCAGCCGGCCGCGGGAGCAGCAGCCGCCGCCCTGCTGGCCCTGAGCGCCTGTTCGTCCGGCTCGTCCGGCTCGGACTCCTCGGCGAAGCCGGACTCCTCCGGGGCGGGCAAGCTCTCCGGCGAGGTGACCGTGTTCGCCGCGGCCTCGCTGAAGGAGAGCTTCACGACGCTGGGCAAGCAGTTCGAGAAGGAGCACCCCGGCACGAAGGTCACCTTCAGCTTCGGCGGCAGTGACTCGCTGGCCGCGAGCATCACCGGCGGCGCCCCGGCCGACGTCTTCGCCTCGGCCAGCCCCAGGACGATGAAGATCGTCACGGACGCCGGGGACGCCTCGGGCACCCCCGCCACGTTCGTCCGCAACGAGCTGGAGATCGCCACCCTGCCCGGCAACCCCGGGAAGATCTCCTCGCTCGAGGACCTCACCGAGGCGGGGCAGAAGGTCGTGCTCTGCGACCAGGAGGTGCCGTGCGGCGCCGCCGCGCAGAAGGCCCTGGACGCGAGCAGGCTGAAGCTCACACCCGTCTCCTACGAGCAGGACGTGAAGGCCGCCCTCACCAAGGTCGAGCTGAAGGAGGCCGACGCCGCCGTCGTCTACAAGACGGACGTGCGCGCCGCGGGTGACAAGGTGGAGGGCGTGGAGTTCCCCGAGTCCGCCGACGCCGTCAACGACTACCCGATCGCCCTGCTCAAGGACGCGCGCAACGCCGAGGCCGCCAAGGCGTTCATCGCGCTGGTGCGGTCCGCCGAGGGCCAGAAGGTCCTGAGCGGGGCCGGGTTCCTCAAGCCGTGACGCTCCCGACCGACAAGTCTCGTGCCGCGGCCGACACCCTCCGGGGCGGTCCGCGGCGCCGGCGCGTCCGGACGGGCGTGCCGCTGCCCCTGCTGATCCCCGCGCTGCTCGGCCTGGCCTTCCTGATCGTGCCGCTGATCGCCCTGCTCGTACGGACCCCGTGGCACAGCCTGCCCACGCAGCTGACCAGCCCGGACGTGTGGCAGGCGCTCAAGCTCTCGCTGATCTGCGCGACCCTCGCCACCGGCGTGAGCCTGGTCATCGGCGTGCCGCTGGCCTGGCTGCTGGCCCGCGTCGACTTCCCCGGCCGCGGCCTCGTGCGCGCCCTCGTCACCCTGCCCCTCGTCCTGCCTCCGGTCGTCGGCGGTGTGGCGCTGCTGATGGCGCTCGGCCGCAACGGCATCGTCGGGCAGTGGCTCGACGCGTGGTTCGGGATCACGCTGCCCTTCACCACCGCCGGGGTCGTGATCGCGGAGGCGTTCGTGGCGATGCCGTTCCTCGTGATCAGCGTCGAGGGCACCCTGCGGGCCGCCGATCCGCGCTACGAGGAGGCGGCCGCCACTCTGGGCGCGTCCCGCTTCACCGCGTTCCGCCGGGTCACGCTGCCGCTGATCGCGCCGGGCATCGCGGCCGGCGCGGTCCTCGCCTGGGCGCGGGCGCTCGGGGAGTTCGGCGCGACGATCACCTTCGCCGGCAACTTCCCCGGCCGCACCCAGACCATGCCCCTGGCCGTCTACCTGGCCCTGCAGAGCGACCCGGAGGCCGCGATCGCCCTCAGCCTGGTGCTGCTGGCGGTGTCGATCGCGGTGCTCGCCGGGTTGCGCGACCGATGGATGAGCGCCGGATGACCCGGACCCACGCCGCCACCGGCGTCTCCGTCGACGGGCTCGAAGCCCGCCTCGTCGTGGACCGGGGCGGCTTCCAACTCGATGTGGCGCTGACCGTCGCGCCCGGCGAGGTCGTCGCCCTGCTCGGACCGAACGGTGCCGGCAAGACCACCGCGCTGCGCGCCCTGGCCGGCCTGACCCCGCTCTCCGGCGGCCATCTGCGGCTGGACGGCACCGAGCTGGACCGTACGCCGCCCGAGACCCGTCCCGTCGGTGTCGTCTTCCAGGACTACCTGCTCTTCCCGCACCTCACGGCCCTCGACAACGTCGCCTTCGGCCCCCGCTGCCAGGGCGCGACCAAGGCCGAGGCCCGGGCGCAGGCCGCCGAGTGGCTCGACCGCCTCGGCCTCGCGGCGCACGCCGGTGCCAAGCCCCGCAGGCTCTCCGGCGGGCAGGCCCAGCGCGTCGCCCTGGCCCGTGCCCTGGCGACCCGTCCCCGGCTGCTGCTGCTCGACGAGCCGCTGGCGGCCCTGGACGCCCGGACCCGGCTGGAGGTCCGTGCGCAGCTCCGGCGTCATCTGGCCGACTTCGAGGCGGTCGCCGTGCTCGTCACCCACGATCCGCTCGACGCCATGGTGCTGGCCGACCGGCTGGTGGTCGTGGAGCACGGCCGGGTGGTCCAGGAGGGCACCCCCGCCGACATCGCCCGCCATCCCCGTACGGACTACATCGCGCAGCTGGTCGGCCTGAACCTCTACCGGGGCGAGTCCGACGGCCACACCGTGCGGCTCGCCGACGGCCCGCACCTGACCACCACGGAGGTGCTGTCCGGCGCGGTCTTCGTGGCGTTCCCGCCGAGCGCGGTCACCCTGCACAGGGAGCGGCCCACCCGCTCCAGCGCCCGCAATCTGTGGCATTGCGAGGTGGCGGGGCTGGAGACCCACGGCGACCAGATCCGCGCCGACCTCACCGGTGAACTCCCGCTCGTCGCCGACCTCACGACGGTCGCCGCGGCCGAACTCGGTCTCCACCCGGGGGCGGAGGTCTGGGCGACGGTGAAGGCCACCCAGACCCACGCCTACCCGGTCTGAGACGGTCGGCGCCCCCACGGGTCAGGCCGCCGTCCTGACCGGCGAGCCCTCCGGGACGACGGCGGTATCCCGCACGACGCGGCGGCGGCGCACCGGCAGGAGCGTCGGGTGGGCGACGCCCCAGGCCGCGCCCTTGCAGATGATCTCCTTGTAGAGCGCGGCGAGCCGGCCGGTCAGGGCCGCGGACTTCGCCCGGTCGTCGGCGGTGACGTACTGGATCAGGCCGTCCTTGCGCCCGAGCGAGATGCACTGGTTGAAGTAGCGCACCGGCACGTTCGGGACCTTCCCGCCGGTCAGCCGGGCCGCGATGGCGTCGGCGGCCTGCCAGGCGGTGGGGACGCCCGAGGCGCACGACATCCGCAAAGGCTTGTCCCCGGGGCCCATCGCCAGGGCGGCGTCGCCGACGGCGTACACGTCCGGATGGGACACCGAGCGCATGGTCCGGTCGACCACGATCTGGCCGGTGCCGCTCGTGTCCAGGGTGGTGGCCCGGGCTACGGGGTGGACGGCGAAGCCCGTGGTCCACACGGTGACCGCGGCCGGGAGGGTCGTGCCGTCGGCGGTGGTGACGCGGTCGGCGTCGACGGCGGTGACGGCGGTGTGCTCATGGACCGTGATGCCCAGCCGGTCGAAGGTCTTCCGCAGGTGCCCGCCGCCCTTGGGCGAGAGCCAGTCGCCGAATCCGCCACGGACGGCCAGGGCGACATCGAGGTCCGGGCGGGCCTCGGCGATCTCGGTCGCCGCCTCCACCCCGGTGAGGCCGCCACCGACCACGACCACGGACTCCCCGGCGGCCAGGCCGGCCAGGCGCTCGCGCAGCCGGAGCGCTCCGGGGCGGCCGGCGATGTCGTGGGCGTGCTCGGCGGTGCCGGGCACGCCCTGGTCGTTCCAGCCGCTGCCGAGGGCGTAGACGAGGGTGTCGTACGGCAGGACCTCGTCCCGCTCCTCCCCCGCGCCCTCCGGGGCGGCGACGGTGACGGTCTTGCGGTCGGCGTCGAGGCCGGTGACCTTCCCCTGCTTCAGCAAGACGCCGGTTCCCTCGAACATCTCGTCGAAGGGCCGGGGCTCGAGGTCCTGGCCGGCTGCGAGCTGGTGCATCCGGACGCGTTCGACGAAATCGGGCTCGGCGTTGACGAGGGTGATGGCGACGTCTTCGCGGTGCAATCGCTTGGCGAGGCGCCCGGCGGCGGTTGCTCCGGTGTAGCCGGCTCCGAGGACGACGATGCGGTGCTGCATGGCGTAGCTCCTGTCATGACGGCTGTCTTCAGCGGGATTCGCCACTTGAACCGGGCGGCCCGCCGATTCCTGACAGGAGGGTGATGTGATGCGCGTCACACCACGGGCGGCCGGGTCAGAAGACCCTGAGCAGGGGCTCTCCGTGGTCGCCGGCGGCCCACAGCCGGGTCGCGCGTTCGAGCTTGTCGGGGTTGACCTGGTTGCGGAACGCCATGATGCCGTCGTCGGCGACCTCCAGGCACATGACGCCGATGACCCGGCCGTCGAGGACCACCACGAGGGCGGGGTCGCCGTTGGCGGTCCAGGCGTAGACGTCGGGCGAGCCGCCGACCAGGGCGCGCTTGGCCGCACTGGGCTTGAACAGGCCCCGCATGAACTTGGCGACCGCGAGGGCACCCTCGAAGGCCCTGGCGCGCGCCGGGACCTTCCCGCCGCCGTCGCCGACCGCGACGGCGTCCCCGGTGAGCAGCCGCACGAGCGGCTCGGTCTTCCCGGTGGCGGCGGCCGCGAGGAACTCGTCGATGATCCGGCGCGCGGCGGCCTCGTCGATCTCGGTGCGGGTACGGGCCCTGCCGTCCGCGACGTGCTTCTTCGCGCGGTGGAAGATCTGCTGGCTGGAGGCCTCGGTGATGTCGAGGATCTCGGCGATCTCCCGGTGCGGATAGTCGAAGGCCTCCCGCAGCACGTACACGGCCCGTTCGTTCGGGGACAGGCGTTCCAGCAGGACGAGCACCGCGTACGAGACCGATTCCCGCTGCTCGGCGGTGTCGGCGGGCCCCAGCATCCGGTCCCCGGCGAGCAGCGGCTCGGGCAGCCACTGCCCGACGTAGGTCTCACGCCGCGCACGGGCCGAGGTGAGCTGGTTGAGGCACAGGTGGGTGAGCACCTTCGTCAGCCATGCCTCGGGCACGTCGATGCGCTCGATGTCGGCGCCCTGCCAGCGCAGGAACGTCTCCTGCACGGCGTCCTCGGCCTCGCTCGCCGACCCGAGCAGCCGATAGGCCACCGCCTCCAGGCGCGGCCTGAAGGCTTCGAACCGGTCCACGTCGTCCAGGGTCAGGGCCATGCCACGGATCCTAATCGCCGCCGGCGGCGCCGCCTCCCAGACTCAGTCGCGGTTTCGGGGCGTCCGTACGGCCCGTCCGGGGGCGGCGGCTGCCCGCGCGGTACGGATCCGGCCAGGGCGCGCCCGGGCCGGTGTAGTCCTGCTCGGCCGCCGCGTGCAGGGTCCAGTGGGGGTCGTAGAGGTGGGGGCGGGCCAGGGCGCAGAGGTCGGCGCGGCCCGCGAGGATCAGGGAGTTGACGTCGTCCCAGGAGGAGATCGCGCCGACCGCGATCACCGGGATGCCGGTGGCGTGGCGGATCCGGTCCGCGAACGGCGTCTGGTACGACCGCCCGAACTCCGGCCGCTCGTCCGCGACGACCTGGCCCGTCGACACGTCGATCGCGTCGGCGCCGCGCGCGGCGAAGGCCCGCGCGATCTCGACGGCGTCCTCGGCGGTCGTGCCGCCCTCGGCCCAGTCGGTGGCGGAGACACGGACGGTCATGGGCCGCTCCCCCGGCCACACGTTCCGTACGGCGTCGAAGACCTCCAGCGGGAAGCGCAGCCGCTTCTCCAGGGAGCCGCCGTAGGCGTCGGTGCGCCGGTTGGTCAGCGGGGAGAGGAACCCGGACAACAGGTAGCCGTGCGCGCAGTGCAGTTCGAGCAGGTCGAAACCGGCCCGGGCAGCGCGCACCGCGGACGCCGTGAACTGCTCCCGGATGTCGGTGAGTTGAGCGCGGGACAGCTCACGCGGCGTCTGGCTGAATTCCTTGTACGGCAGCGCCGAGGGGGCGACGAGCGGCCAGTTGCCCTCTTCCAGCGGCTCGTCCATGCCCTCCCACATCAGCCGCGTGGAACCCTTGCGGCCGCTGTGGCCGAGCTGCACGCCGATCGCGGTGCCCGGGGCCCGGCCGTGCACGAAGTTGGTGATCCGCTTCCACGCCTCGGCCTGCCGGCCCGTGTAGAGGCCGGCGCAGCCGGGCGTGATGCGGCCCTCCTCGCTGACGCACACCATCTCGGTCATCACCAGCCCGGCCCCGCCCAGCGCCCGCGCGCCCAGGTGGACGAGGTGGAAGTCGCCGGGGACGCCGTCGACGGCCGAGTACATGTCCATGGGCGAGACGACGACCCGGTTGCGCAGAGTCAGGCCGCGCAGCCGGAACGGCGTGAACATCGGGGGCGTGCCGGGCGGGCAGCCGAACTCGCGCTCGACCGTCCGGGTGAAACGGGCGTCGCGCAGCCGCAGGTTGTCGTGCGTGACGCGGCGGCTGCGGGTGAGCAGGTTGAAGGCGAACTGGCGGGGCGGCTGGTCCAGGTAGAGGGCGATGTTCTCGAACCACTCCAGGCTGGCCCGGGCCGCGCGCTGGGTGGAGGCGACGACGGGGCGCCGCTCCTCCTCGTAGGCGCTCAGGGCCTCGGGCAGCGAGTCCCGCTCCTCCAGACAGGCGGCCAGGGCGAGAGCGTCCTCGACGGCGAGCTTGGTGCCGGAGCCGATGGAGAAGTGGGCGGTGTGGGCGGCGTCCCCGAGGAGCACGATGTTGCCGTGCGACCAGCGCTCGTTGACGACCGTCCGGAACGTCGTCCACGTGGAGTTGTTCGACTTCAGGGGGCGGCCGCGCAGCGCCTCCGCGAAGATCTTGCCGCAGCGCTCGATCGACTCCTCGTCGCCCAGCTCGTCGAAGCCGGCCGCGTGCCAGACCTCTTCGCGCATCTCGATGATCACGGTCGAGGCGTCGGGGGCGTAGGGGTAGCCGTGGAGCTGCATCACGCCGTGTTCGGTCTCGGCGATCTCGAAGCGGAAGGAGTCGAAGGGGAAGTCGGCGGCGAGCCAGATGTAGCGGCAGCGGTGGGTCGTCACCCGGGGGCGGAAGACGTCCGCGTGGGTTTCGCGGGTGGTGCTGTGGATGCCGTCGGCGGCGATGACCAGGTCGTGGGTGTGCGGGAGGTCGTGCGGGGCCTCGGTGCGGAAGCGGAGGTCGACGCCGAGTTCGCGGCAGCGGGTGTGGAGGATCTCGAGCAGCCGCTTGCGGCCGAGGGCCGCGAATCCGTGTCCGCCGGAGGTGTGGCGGTGGGTGCGGTGGACGATGTCTATGTCGTCCCAGCGGGTGAAGTGCTGCTGGAGGGCCTGGTAGACCCGGGGGTCGGCGTGTTCGATGCCGCCGAGTGTCTCGTCGGAGAGGACCACGCCGAAGCCGAAGGTGTCGTCGGGGGCGTTGCGCTCCCAGACGGTGATCTGCCGCTGCGGGTCGAGGCGTTTGAGGAGGGCGGCGGCGTAGAGCCCTCCCGGACCGCCGCCGATGATCGCGACGCGGAGGGGGTGGCCGGTGTCGCCCGGAGGGACCGCGGTCACCGTCCGCTCCACTTCGGGGGGCGCTTCTCCGTGAACGCCGCGTGGAACTCGGCGTAGTCCTCGCCGTTCATCAACAGCGCCTGGGTCGAGGCGTCGAGTTCCACCGAGGCCGCCAGGGGCATGTCCAGTTCGGACGTGAGCAGGGCCTTGGTCTGGGCGTAGGCCAGGGCCGGGCCCTCTGCCAGGCGGTGGGCCAGCTGGTGTGCGGCCTCGTCGGCGGCGCCTTCCTCCGTCAGTTCGCTGATCAGGCCGATGCGCTCCGCCTCGATGGCCCGGACCGGGTCGCCCAGCATGAGCAGGCGGGTCGCGTGGCCCAGGCCGACGACCCGGGGCAGCAGGTAGGCCGCGCCCATGTCACCGCCGGAGAGGCCAACGCGGGTGAAGAGGAAGGCGAAGCGGGCGGTGGGGTCGGCGACGCGGAAGTCCGCGGCCAGGGCGAGGACCGCTCCGGCTCCCGCGGCCACGCCGTGCAGCGCCGCGATCACGGGGAACGGGCACTCGCGGATCGCGCGGACCACCTGGCCGGTCATCCGGTTGAAGTCCAGGAGCTGGGCGGTGTCCATGGCGAGGGTGGCACCGATGATCTCGTCGACGTCGCCGCCGGAGCAGAAGCCGCGGCCTTCCCCGGCCAGCACCATGGCCCGTACGGACCGCTCCCGGGACAGCTCGGCGAGCAGGTCGCGCAGGTCGGCGTAGGCGCCGAAGGTGAGCGCGTTGAGCTTCTCGGGGCGGGCCAGGGTGACGGTGGCGACGCCGTCGGCGATGTCGACGCGCAGATGCTCCCAGCCTGGGGTACGGGCGGCGGAGCCGGTGAAGGGACTCATGATGTGCGGCCTCCTCGGGCGGGCACTGCCTCACAGAGCTCTACCCTTCGAAGCTATCACTCATCCGTGACTGTCGTCATGAGTGCGCGATAGGCCGTCCGGGTAGGACTCCGATGTGGGCCCGGCGTGACCTGGGCCGGTCACATCCGTCACAGATCGTCCACACCGGCGTAACGGCGGGAGCAGCTGTGCGCGGCGGCGCGTTCACCTGGGTAAGCCGTCCGGCAAGGAGGCAAGGGCGCCTCCGACGGTGCCCCCGGGATGCCTCGGAAGAGCGGCGCCGTACCATTCATCAGGTTGAAAGCAGGATGTCCTGCTCCATGAACGGACCCGCCGTGTACGAACTCTCCTCAGCTCCCGCCTCCTGGCGCATCGCGCTGCCGCACACCGCAGCGGCGGTGCCCGTGGCCCGTGCCCTGGTCCGTACGGCGCTGGCCGAGTTGCGGCACGGGGCGGACTGCGACACCGCGGAGCTGCTGACGGCGGAGCTGGTGGCGAACGCCGTGGAGCACACCACGGGCGAGACGCCGATAGAGCTGGTCGTGGAGCTGATGCCGTCGGGATGTCAGGTCGAGGTCCACGACACCGACCCGGCCCCGCCCGGCGACCTCACCCGCCCGGCCGGCGGGCCGCCCGACCCCTGGCAGGAGCACGGGCGCGGGCTGCTGCTGATCCGCGCCCTGAGCTCCTCCTGCGGGCACCGCCCGACCGAGTCCGGCAAGGCGGTCTGGTTCAGACTGCCTGTGGTTCCCGCTCAGCGGCGTTCGCCGGCGTGACCGCGGCGAGCCGGGAGTTCCGGCGCCCGTAGAGCAGGTACAGGGCGACCCCCACCAGCAGGAATCCCGCGAACTGGATCCAGGTCGTCGCACCCGTCTCGTACATCAGGTACAGGCAGAAGCCGACGCCGAGCAGCGGGGTGACGGGGTAGAGCGGCACCCGGAAGGTGCGGGCGAGGTCCGGCTCGCGGCGGCGCAGGGCGATGACCGCGATGTTGACGACGGCCATGGTGGCGAGCGTGCCGATGGTGCACAGGTTGACCACGGCGTCCAGCGGGGCGAAGGCCGCGGGGAGCGCGAAGACGCCGGCCACGATCAGCGTGCCGGCGACCGGCGTGGAGGTCTTCGGCGACACCTTCTCGAAGACGCGCGGGATCAGCCCGTCGCGGGACATGGACATCAGGATCCGCGTCTGGCCGTACATCACTGCGAGCACGACCGAGGCGATGGCGACGACCGCGCCGAAGGCGATCACACCGCCGCCGACGGCGGAGCCGGTGACCTGGTTGACGACGTAGGACAGGGCCGCCGGACGGCCGCCGACCGCGTCGCCGCCGATGGCGCCGATCGCGGCGAGCGCCACCGCGCAGTAGAGCAGCGTGACCAGGCCGATGCAGACGAGGATCGCCACGGGGATGTCCCGGCGCGGGTTCTTGGCCTCTTCACCGGCGGTGGTGATCGCGTCGAAGCCGATGTACGAGAAGAAGGCGGCGGTGGTGCCCGCGCCGATGCCGGCGAGGCCCGTCGGCGAGAACGGGGTGAGGTTGCCGTCCTCGAACGCGGTGAAGCCGATCGCGACGAAGGCCACCAGGACGGCGAGCTTCAGCACGGCCATCGCGGCGGTGGCCCGGGCGCTCTCGCGCACGCCGCGCACCAGCAGGACGGCGGCCATGGCGATGACGATCACGGCCGGGAGGTTGACGACCCCGCCGTCGCCCGGCCCGGCCGACAGGGCCGTGGGCAGGTGCAGTCCGACGACACTGTCGAGGAGCTCGTTGACGTACTGGCTCCAGCCGACCGCCACCGCGGACACCGACACGCCGTACTCCAGCAGCAGGCACCAGCCGACGAGGAAGGCCGTGCCCTCGCCGAGACCGGCGTAGGCGAAGGAGTACGAGGATCCGGAGACCGGGATCGCGCCGCCCAGCTCGGCGAAGGCGAACGCGGTGAAGACGCAGGTGATCGCGGCGAGGAGGAAGGAGACGACGACGGCCGGGCCGGCCTGGGCGACCGAGTCGGACAGTCCGACGAAGATGCCGGTGCCGACGATCGCGCCGATGCCGAAGCAGACCAGCTGGAAGAGACCCATCGTGCGCTTCAGACCGTGACCCTCACGGTCGGCGCCCGACTCCGCCACGAGAAGGGCGGGGGGCTTGATACGGGGAGCGGGCATGCGGGTGGTGCTCGTTTCTGGTGGTGCGGGAGCGACGGGTGCGTCGCGCGGCGGCCGCGGAGGAGGGGTGGTGCCGGGCCGCCGGACAGCATAAGGCCTGATCAGGCGAGGGTTGGCCAGGCCTGTTCAGGCGAGGGTTGCCACCATGACCGCCTTGATGGTGTGCATCCGGTTCTCCGCCTCGTCGAAGACGACCGAGTAGGCCGACTCGAAGACCTCGTCGGAGACCTCCAGGTAGTCCAGGCCGTAGGCCGCGTGGATCTCCTGGCCGACCTTGGTGCCGAGGTCGTGGAAGGCGGGCAGGCAGTGCAGGAACTTCACGTCCGGGTTGCCCGTGGCGCGCAGGACGTCCATGGTCACCGCGTAGGGGGCGAGGGCCGTGATGCGCTCGGCCCAGACATCCTTCGGCTCACCCATCGAGACCCAGACGTCCGTGGCGACGAAGTCGGCGCCGCGGACGCCCTCGTCCACGGTCTCGGTGAGCGTGATGCGGGCACCGCTGGTCGCGGCGAGTGCCCGGGCCCGGTCGACGATCTCCTCGGCGGGCCAGTACTCCTTCGGCGCGACGATCCGTACGTCCATGCCGAGCAGGGCGCCGGTGACCAGGTAGGAGTTGCCCATGTTGAAGCGGGCGTCCCCCAGGTAGGCGAAGGCGATGCCGGTCAGCGGCTTGGCGCAGTGCTCGGTCATGGTCAGCACGTCGGCGAGCATCTGGGTGGGGTGCCACTCGTCGGTGAGCCCGTTGTAGACGGGCACCCCGGCGTGCGCCGCCAGCTCCTCCACCTTCTGCTGGCTGTCGCCCCGGTACTCGATCGCGTCGTACATCCGGCCCAGCACCCGCGCGGTGTCCTTGACCGACTCCTTGTGCCCTATCTGGGAGCCGGAGGGGTCGAGGTACGTGGTCGAGGCGCCCTGATTGACGGCCGCCACCTCGAACGCGCAGCGGGTGCGGGTGGAGGTCTTCTCGAAGATCAGCGCGATGTTCCGGCCCTGGAGGTACCGGGGCTCGATCCCGCCCTGCTTGGCGGCCTTCAGGTCGGCGGCCAGCTCGACCAGACCGCGGAACTCCTCCGCGGTGAGGTCCAGCTCCTTGAGGAGATGGCGGCCGGCGAGGGCGGTCGGGACAGTCGCCATGAGGGCACTCCAGGGATACGGGGACGGGACGCTGGAATACTATACGAGCTTCAGCATGCCTATACGGGATCGCGTTCGACGGGGCAGCTCATGCACCGCGGGCCGCCCCTGCCCCGGCCCAGTTCGCTGCCCGGGATCTCTATCACCTCGATGCCTTGTTTGCGCAGGTGGGTGTTGGTGGTGGAGTTCCGTTCGTAGGCGACCACGACGCCGGGTTCGACGGCGAGGACGTTACAGCCGTCGTCCCACTGCTCGCGCTCGGCCGCGTGCACGTCCTGGGTGGCGGTCAGGACACGGATCTGGTTCAGGCCGAGGGCGGCGGCGATCGCGCGGTGCATGTGCTCCGGCGGATGGTCGGTGACCTTCAGCTCCTTCTCGCCCACGCCGGGCTCGATGGTGTACGAGCGGAGCATGCCTAGGCCCGCGTACTGGGTGAAGGTGTCGCCGTCGACCATCGTCATCACGGTGTCGAGGTGCATGAAGGCACGCCGCTTGGGCATGTCGAGGGCCACGATCGTCTCGGCGGACCCGGCGGCGAACAGCTTGTGCGCGAGCATCTCCACGGCCTGCGGCGTGGTGCGCTCGCTCATGCCGATGAGCACCGCCCCGTTGCCGATGACCAGCACGTCCCCGCCCTCGATCGTGGACGGGTAGTCGCTCTGCCCCTTGGACCACTCGTGGAACGTCTCGTCGCGGAACAGCGGGTGGTGCCGGTAGATCGCCTCGAAGTGCACGGTCTCGCGCTGCCGGGCGGGCCAGCGCATGGCGTTGATGGACACGCCGTCGTAGATCCAGGCAGAGGTGTCGCGGGTGAAGAGGTGGTTGGGCAGCGGGCCCAGCAGGAAGTCGTCCAGTTCCATCACGTGGAAGCGCACGGAGGTCGGCTCCGGGTGCACGTCGAGGAACTCGCGTTTCGTCATGCCACCGATCAGGACCTCGGCCAGCTCCGGCGCGGGCATGTTCTCGAAGGCGGCTCTGAGCGGGTCGGTGGCCAGCGGGCCGTACTCCTTCTCGTCGAAGACCCGCTCCAGGACGAGGGATCTGGCCACCGGGACCTCGAGCGTCTCGGCCAGCAGGTCACCGAAGAGGTGGACCTCGACGCCGCGGTCGCGCAGCACGTCGGCGAATCCGTCGTGCTCGGCGCGGGCCCTGCGCACCCACAGCACGTCGTCGAAGAGCAGCGAGGTCTTGTTGCTCGGGGTGAGCCTTTTGAGCTCGAGATCGGGCCGGTGCAGGATGACGCGGCGCAGCCGCCCGGCCTCGGAGTGGACGTGGTATGCCATGCCTCCATCCTGACCATCGGAGGGCGTATTGACGCGCTCCTCGACCGTTTCCGTGACGGCCAGTTCTCGTCGCGCAGACGACAAGCGGGGCGGACCGGCTCACACCGGGGTGACGGCTCCAGCGACTCCTCCGGCCGGGCGAGCATCCGGCGGGCGGCCCGGCCCGGTTCGGCGATCGTGCGGGCGACGACCCAGCCCGCGAGGGCCTGCGGCTCCGCCGGGGCGTCGGCCAGGACGTCGGCGTACCGCCGTGAGCGCTGCGGCCGCGTCCCCGGCGGCGAGGTGCTCGTCGGCGGTGCGCGGGACGGCGGGCCGGGTGGCGAAGGCGTGGGTGGGCACGTCCGGCCAGACGGTGCGGTCGCGGCGGAAGCGGAGGTCGGACGGGTCGGCGGCGGGGGTGGGCACGACGTTGCGCAGCCGCCACTCGGTGCGGTGCAGGGCGGCGGCGGTGCGGGCGCGGGCCGGTGCGGCCGGCGGGACGTCATCCCGCAGCCGGCCGTCCAGGGTGCGGGCGAGCCCCGGCACCAGGGCGTGGCCCTCGACGGTCAGACGGCCGCTGGTCAGCAGGGTGCGCACGGCCAGGCGGCTCCGCAGGCGGCGCAGGGCGAAGAAGCGCAGGTGGGCGACAGGAGAACCGTCGCCCACCCGATCACAGCCGCGGGTCCACCGGCTCCGACTCCAGCGCCAGCACCCCGAACACCGCCTCGTGCACCCGCCACAGCGGCTCGCCCTCGGCCAGTCGGTCCAGGGCCTCCAGGCCCAGCGCGTACTCGCGGATCGCCAGGGAGCGCTTGTGGTTGAGGAACCGTGAGCGCAGGCGGGCGAGGTTCTCCGGACGGGTGTACTCCGGACCGTAGATGATGCGGAGGTACTCGCGACCGCGGCACTTGATACCGGGCTGCACCAGGCGGCCCTGGCCGTCGCGGACGACCGCGCCGACCGGCTTGACGACCATGCCCTCGCCGCCGCGGCCGGTCATCTCCAGCCACCAGTCGACGCCGGCGCGCACCGACTCCGGGTCGGCGGTGTCGACGTAGAGGCGCCGGGTGGTCTGGAGCAGGCCGCTGCCGTCGTGCTCGACGAGCCGGTCGAGCAGGGCGAGCTGCTCGTCGTGCGGCAGGCCGGCGAGGCTGCGCCCCTGGACCGCGAGAATCTGGAACGGGGCCAGGCGCACGCCCTCCAGGCCGTCCGTGGTCCAGCAGTAGCGGCGGTACGCCTCGGTGAACGCGGCCGCGTCGGTGGCGCGTTCGCCGGTGCGGGTCAGCAGGCCCGCCACATCGACGCCGCGCGCCGCCGCGCCCCGCAGGGCGCTCAGGGCCTCCGGGAGCACCGCGCCGGACGCCGCGCCCACGGCGGCGTACTGCGACCGCAGCAGTCCGGACGCCTTCAGCGACCAGGGCATCAACTCGGCGTCCAGCAGCAGCCAGTCCGTCTCCAGCTCGTCCCAGAGGCCGGCCTCGCCGGCCGCCGTCCGCAGCCGGTCGAGGATCTCCTCGGTGAGGGCCTCGTCGTCGAGGAAGGGGCGGCCGGTGCGGGTGTAGAGGGACCCGGTCGGACCTCCCTCGACGCCGAAGCGCTTGCGGGCGGCCTCCGCGTCGCGGCACACCAAAGCCACCGCCCGCGAGCCCATGTGCTTCTCCTCGCACACGACCCGGGCGACACCGTCGTCCCTGTACTGGGCGAAGGCCTCCTCGGGGTGCTCCAGGTAGCCCTCGACGTGGCTCGTGGCCGTCGGGGCCATGGTCGGCGGGAGGTACGGCAGCAGCCGCGGGTCCACCGCGAAGCGGCTCATGACCTCCAGGGCCGCCGCCGCGTTCTCCTCGCGGATCGAGACGCGGCCCTGGTGCCGGGTCTCGACGACCCGGCGGCCCCGCACGTCCGCCAGGTCCAGCGGACGGCCGTCCTGCCCGCCGGGCGCCTCACTGCGCAGCGGCTTCGTCGGCTCGTACCAGACCTGCTCGGCCGGGACGTCGGCCAGCTCGCGCTCCGGCCAGCGCAGCGCGGTGAGCTTGCCGCCGAAGACCGCGCCGGTGTCCAGGCAGATGGTGTTGTTGAGCCAGGTCGCCTCGGGAACCGGGGTGTGGCCGTAGACGACCGCGGCCCGGCCCCGGTAGTCCTCCGCCCACGGGTAGCGCACGGGCAGGCCGAACTCGTCGGTCTCCCCGGTGGTGTCGCCGTACAGGGCGTGACTGCGGACCCGGCCCGAGGTGCGGCCGTGGTACTTCTCGGGCAGGCCGGCGTGGCAGACGACCAGCCGGCCGCCGTCGAGGACGTAGTGGCTGACCAGGCCGTCGAGGAACTCCCTTACCTCGGCGACGAACTCCTCGCTCTCGCCCGCCATCTGCTCGATGGTCTCGGCGAGGCCGTGGGTGTGCTGGACCTTGCGGCCGCGCAGGTACCGGCCGTACTTGTTCTCGTGGTTGCCGGGCACGCACAGGGCGTTGCCGGACTTCACCATCGCCATGACGCGGCGCAGCACGCCGGGGCTGTCCGGGCCGCGGTCGACCAGGTCGCCGACGAAGACGGCCGTACGGCCCTCCGGGTGGACCCCGTCGACGTAGCCCAGCTTGTCGAGCAGGGCCTCCAGTTCGGCGGCGCAGCCGTGGATGTCGCCGATGATGTCGAACGGGCCGGTGAGGTGGGTCAGGTCGTTGAAGCGCTTCTCGGTGACGACCGTGGCGTGCTCGACCTCCTCGACGCCGCGCAGGATGTGCACCTTGCGGAAGCCCTCGCGCTCCAGGTGCCTGAGGGAGCGGCGCAGTTCGCGGGTGTGGCGGTGGATGACCCGGCGGGGCATGTCGGCGCGGTCGGTGCGGGCCGCGTTGCGTTCGGCGCACACCTCCTCGGGCACGTCGAGCACGATCGCGATCGGCAGCACGTCGTGACGCTTGGCCAGGTCGATCAGCTGGCGGCGGGCGTCGGACTGCACGCTGGTCGCGTCCACGACCGTGCGGCGGCCGGCGGCCAGGCGCTTGCCCGCGATGTAGTGCAGGACGTCGAAGGCGTCCTTGGTGGCGCCCTGGTCGTTCTCGTCGTCCGAGACGAGGCCGCGGCAGAAGTCGGACGAGATGACCTCGGTGGGCTTGAAGTGCCTGCGGGCGAAGGTGGACTTGCCGGAGCCGGACGCCCCGATCAGCACCACCAGGGACAGGTCGGTGACGGGCAGCACGCGCCCCTGCTTCTCGTCGGTCATGCCGCCTTCGCCTCCTTCGGGGTGGTCATCGTGAACACGGCCATCTGCGTGGGCGGACCCACCTCGGGGTCGTCGGGGCCCACGGCGATGAACTCGACCGCGTAGCCGTGCCGTTCGGCCACCGCCTCGGCCCAGGCGCGGAACTCCGCCCGGGTCCACTCGAAGCGGTGGTCGCCGTGCCGGACGTGGCCGGCCGGGAGGGACTCCCAGCGCACGTTGTACTCGACGTTCGGAGTGGTCACGAGGACCGTCCTGGGACGCGCCGAGCCGAACACCGCGTACTCCAGGGCGGGCAGCCGGGGCAGGTCGAGGTGCTCGATCACCTCGCTGAGCACGGCGGCGTCGTAGCCCTTGAGCCGGACGTCGGTGTAGGCGAGCGAGCCCTGGAAGAGCTGGACGCGGGAGGCCTGCCGCTCGCCCATGCGGTCCAGCTTCAGCCGCCGGGAGGCGATGGTGAGGGCGCGCATGGACACGTCCACGCCGACGATCTCGGTGAAGGCCGGGTCCTTGAGCAGGGTCTGCACCAACTGGCCCTGTCCGCAGCCGAGATCGAGGACCCGGGCGGCTCCGGACTGCCTCAGCGCCGTGACGATCGCCTCGCGGCGCCGCACGGCCAGCGGGGTCGGCTTCTCCTCGGCCTCGGTCTCCGCCTCGACGGCGTTGTCGATCTCCTCGACCTCGCTGTCGTCGGTCTCGGCGAGCCGCACCAGCTCCAGGCGCTCGGTGGCCTGCCGGGTCAGCGCCCAGCGGCGCGAGAGGTAGCGACTGGTGATCAGCCGCTGCTCCGGGTGGCCGGGCAGCCAGCCCTCACCGACGCGCAGCAGCTTGTCGACCTCGTCGGGGGCGACCCAGTAGTGCTTGGCGTCGTCGAGGACGGGGAGCAGGACGTAGAGGTGGCGCAGGGCCTCGGCGAGGGTGAGCGTGTCCGATTCCAGGACGAGGCGCACGTACCGCGAGTGGCCCCACGCGGGGAACGCGACGTCCAGCGGCACGGGTTCCGCCGTGACGGTCCAGCCGAGCGGCTCGAAGAGCTTCCGTACGAGGTCCGGGCCGCCGCGGGCGGGCAGTGCGGGCACCTCGACGCGCAACGGCCTGGCCTGGGCGGGCAGTTCCGGCCGGGCGTTGCAGACGCCCTTCATCGCGCTGGAGAAGACGCTGCTGAGTGCCACGGCGAGCAGCGAGGAGGCCGCGTAGGGGCGGTCGTTGACGTACTGCGCGAGTGCCGCGTCCGGGGCGCCGCCGCGGCCCTTGCCCTTGCCGCGCCTGACCAGTGCCACCGCGTCGACCTCCAGCAGCAGCGCCGCCGTGCAGCGCCCGGCTTCGGCCTCGGGGTAGAGGACGTGGGCCGTGCCGTAGGAGGTGGAGAACGCCTGCGCCTTGTCGGGATGCTTGTGCAGCAGGTAGCCGAGGTCGGTGGCGGGGCGTTCGGGAGTGCCGGTGGTGGTGATCGTCAGGAACATGCGGAGGGCCTCTCCGGCTGGGTGGATGTTTTCCGTGCCGTACGCGCGAGAGCCCCCAGGACCGATGATCCCGGGGGCTCGGCAGAACGACGCCCTCAGCTTCGCACACCTGTGCCCACCAGCGCCTTCGTTTATCGAGGGCGGTTCGGCGGGCCCCTACGACAGCTGCGACTGCACCTGCGCGGAGATCAGCTCCAGGTGGTCGAGGTCGGCCAGGTCGAGGATCTGGAGGTAGATGCGGCTCGAACCGGCCTCGGCGTAGCGGCCGATCTTGTCGACGACCTCGGAGGGGGAGCCGGCCAGGCCGTTGAGCTTCAGCTCGTCCACCTCGCGGCCGATCGCGGCGGCCCGGCGGGCGACCTCCGCCTCGTCCCGGCCAACGCAGGCGACGAGGGCGTTGGAGTAGGTCAGGGCGTCGCCGCCGCGGCCGGCCTCCTCGGCGGCGGCGCGCACCCGGCCGAATTGGCGCGCGCTGTCCTCGACGGAGGCGAAGGGCATGTTGAACTCGTCGGCGTACTTGGCCGCCAGCCGCGGGGTGCGGGACGGGCCGTGGCCGCCGACGAGCACGGGGATCTTCCGCTGCGCCGGCTTGGGCAGGGCGGGAGAGTCCGTGAGGTCGTAGTAGGTGCCGTGGAAGTCGAAGGTCTTGCCGGGTTCCGTCGCCCACAGACCGGTGACGATCTCCAGCTGCTCCTCGAGGCGGGCGAACTTCTCCTTGGGGAAGGGGATGCCGTAGGCCTTGTGCTCCTCCTCGAACCAGCCCGCGCCGAGGCCGAGTTCGACCCGGCCGCCGGACATCTGGTCGACCTGGGCGACCTGGATGGCGAGCACGCCGGGCAGCCGGAAGGTGCCGGCCGTCATCAGGGTGCCGAGCCGGATGCGCTTGGTCTCGCGGGCGAGTCCGGCCAGGGTGATCCAGGCGTCGGTGGGGCCGGGCAGGCCGTCCACGCTTCCCATGCGGAGGTAGTGGTCGGAGCGGAAAAAGGCGTCGAAGCCGAGGTCCTCGGTGGCCTTGGCGACGGCGAGCAGAGTGTCGTAGGTGGCCCCCTGCTGGGGCTCGGTGAAGATGCGAAGATCCATGCCCTCCATCCTGCACCGCCCCGGCGGACGATCACGAGATCGGTCCCCCGTCCACGCCGGTCCCCGGTCGGGTGAAATTAATGCAATACCGCAGCCGCCGCCCGACCCGGCCAGTGACCGGCCCCGATGGTGATCGTTGGCTCGGGCGGAGCCGGAGCCCCCGGCTTCCGCGCCGGGGGGGGGTGGACCGCCGGGGCGTCACCCGCGTCGGCCTCCCCGGG
>NZ_JAIGQA010000159.1:0-19145 GCF_019733245.1 Streptomyces sp. WAC04114 | reverse complement strand
CCCCGGGCCCGCGCGGTGGACGGCGTCGACCTCGACATCCGCCGAGGCGAGAGCGTCGCCGGGGTCGGCGAGTCCGGCGGCGGGCCCGGGGCGGGTGGCGGCCGCCGGGGTCGCCGCCCCGGGCGGCGAGCCGTCCGAGACCGCCATCGCTGTCGACCGGATGGTCACGAACGGGCTCAAGGCGCTCGCCGACTACGAGGACCTGACGCAGGAGCAGGTCGACCTCATCGTGAAGAAGGCGTCGGTCGCCGCCCTGGACCAGCACACCGCGCTCGCGCGGCTCGCGGTCGAGGAGACCGGCCGCGGTGTGTTCGAGGACAAGGCTGCCAAGAACATGTTCGCGTGCGAGCACGTCACGCACAGCATGGGCCGGATGAAGACGGTTGGGGTGATCGCCCGGGACGACATCGAGGACATGGTCGAGATCGCGGAACCGGTGGGCGTGGTGTGTGCGATCACTCCGGTCACCAACCCGACGTCCACCACGATCTTCAAGGCGCTCATGGCGCTGAAGACCCGCAACCCGGTGGTGTTCGCCTTCCACCCCTCCGCCCAGCGCTGCAGCGCCGAGGCGGCCCGGATCGTGCGCGACGCCGCCGTGGCCGCGGGCGCGCCGGAGCAGTGCGTGCAGTGGATCGAGGCCCCGTCCGTGGAGGCGACCGGCATGCTCATGCGCCACCCGGGCGTCTCGCTGATACTCGCCACCGGCGGCAACGCCATGGTCAAGGCCGCCTACTCGGCCGGCAAGCCCGCCCTGGGCGTCGGCGCGGGCAACGTCCCGGCCTACGTCCACAAGAGCGCCAAGCTGCGCCGCGCCGTCAACGACCTGGTGCTGTCCAAGTCGTTCGACAACGGCATGATCTGCGCCTCCGAACAGGCAGTCGTCCTGGACGACGAGATCTACGACGAGGCTCTGACGGAGTTCCGTACGCTGCACGCCCACCTGGCGACCGCCGGGGAGAAGGCAAAGCTGGAGGCGTTCCTCTTCCCGACCGGCAAGGCCGGCCCGGGTGGTGGCTGCGAGCCCAAGGTCAACGCGGCGGCCGTGGGACAGAGCCCGGCATGGATCGCCGAGCAGGCCGGTTTCAGCGTGCCCGTCGGCACCTCACTCATCCTGGTCGAGGCCGAACGCGTCGGCCCGGACGAGCCGCTGACCCGCGAGAAGCTGTGCCCTGTGCTCGCCGTCCTGCGGGCCGGCTCCGAGCAGCAGGGTTTCGACCTGGCCGCCGACATGGTCGCCTTCCACGGCCAGGGCCACACCGCCGTCATCCACACCGAGGACCGCGCACTCGCCGAGGCGTACGGCAGGCGCATCAAGACCGTACGGATCATCGTCAACGCACCCTCCTCGCAGGGCGCCATCGGCGGCATCTACAACAGCCTGCTGCCGTCCCTGACTCTGGGCTGCGGCTCGTGGGGCAGCACCTCGGTGTCCAACAACGTCTCCGCCGCCCAGCTCCTGAACGTCAAGCGGATCGGTACGCGCCACAACAACCTGCAGTGGTTCAAGGTCCCGCCGAAGATCTACTTCGAGCCGCAGGCCATCCGCTATCTGCAGTCCATGCCGGACGTCCACCGCGTCACGATCGTCACCGACGCGACCATGACCCGCCTCGGCCTCGTCGACCGCGTCGACCGCGTCCTCAGGCGCCGTCCCGAGCCCGTGACGCTGCAGATCATCGACAACGTCGAACCGGAACCCAGCATCGACTCCGTGCAGCACGGCGCCCGCCTCATGCGGGACTTCCGCCCGGACACGATCATCGCGCTGGGCGGCGGTTCGCCGATGGACGCGGCGAAGGTGATGTGGCTGCTGTACGAGCACCCGGACATCGACTTCGCCGACATGCGGCACAAGTTCTCCGACATCCGCAAGCGCGCCTTCCGCTTTCCCACGCTGGGGGCACTTGCCCGCCTGGTCTGCGTGCCCACCACCTCCGGCACCGGCGCCGAGGTCACTCCCTTCGCCGTCATCTCCGACCCTGCCACCGGCAAGAAGTACCCCCTCGCCGACTACGCGCTCACCCCGAGCGTGGCCATCGTCGACCCTCTCCTGACCACCGCCCTGCCCCCGGCCCTGGCCGCCGACAGCGGCTTCGACGCCCTTACCCACGCCATCGAGGCGTACGTGTCCGTCTACGCCAACGACTTCACCGACGGCCTCGCGCTGCACGCGATCCGCCTGATCTTCGACAACCTCGAAGCGGCGGTGAACGACCGCGAGGACTCGGCGGCGGCCCGCGAGAAGATGCACAACGCCGGCACCATCGCGGGCATGGCCTTCGGCAATGCCTTCCTCGGCATCGTCCACGCCATGTCCCACACCCTCGGCGCCACCTTCCGCATCGCGCACGGCCGCACCAACGCGGTCCTGCTCCCCCACGTCATCCGCTACAACGGCGCCGTCCCCACGAAGCTGACCGGCTGGCCCAAGTACGAGCACTACCGCGCCCCCGAACGCTTCCAGGACATCGCCCGCGCCCTCGGCCTGCCCGCCGCCACCCCGCAGGCCGGAGTGGAGTCGCTCGCCTGGGCCGTCGAGCGGCTGCGCGACGCCGTGGGCATCGAGCCGTCGTTCCGGGCGGTCGGCGTGGATGAGCGCGCCTTCCTCGACGCCCTGCACCAACAGGCCCTCAACGCCTATGAGGACCAGTGCGCCCCGGCGAACCCGCGGATGCCCATGCTCGACGACATGGAAGAAATCATGCGAGCGGCCTACGACGGCCCGGACGGCGGATCCGGCGAGTAGCACCCATCGCTGGTTGTGCGCCCGGGCGTCCGGGCGCACAACCATTTCGACATCACGCCCCTGACCCGTCACTCGACGGTTCCAGCACCTGTCACAGGGACCGCTCACAGGGCCCGCAGCCCGTGCTCCCGGAACTGCTCCCGCACCCGCTCCGTCAGGTCCGCGTCCGGCGTCGGTGTGTCGCGCAAGGGGAAGGGCATGCCCAGTGCGTCGTACTTGTGGGCGCCGAGCTTGTGGAACGGCAGGACGTCGACCCGGTCGACGTTGCCCAGTCCGGCGAGGAAGGCGCCGAGGCCGTCGACGGCCGCCGGGTCGTCGGTCCAGCCGGGGACGAGCACGTAGCGGATCCACACAGGCACGCCGAGCCGGTCCAGACGAGTGGCGAAGCTGAGGGTGGGGGCGAGGTCGCCGCCGGTCAGCTTCCGATAGGTGCGGACGTCGAAGGACTTGATGTCCAGCAGGACCAGATCCGTGTCGGCGAGCAGTGCGTCACTCGCGCGGGCGCTGAGGAAGCCGGAGGTGTCCAGGGCGGTGTGCAGGCCGAGTTCCGTGCAGCGGCGGAAGATCGCGGCCGTGAAGGCGGGCTGGAGGAGGGCCTCGCCGCCGGTGAGGGTCACTCCCCCGCCCGCGGTGGTGATGAACGCCCGGTACTTCTCGATCTCGGCCATCACCTCGTCGGCGCACGTCTGCTTGCCGTCGCGCATGTACCAGGTGTCCGGGTTCGCGCAGTACAGGCAGCGCAGTGGGCAGCCGGAGAGGAAGAGCACGAACCGGGTCCCGGGACCGTCCACTCCCGTGGACAGGTCCCAGGAGTGGATTCGGCCCGTCACCGGCTCGACGGTCGTGTTCACAGCGATCCGTGGAAGGTACGGCTGATCACGTCGAGCTGCTGCTCACGGGTCAGGCGGACGAAGTTGACAGCGTATCCGGAGACCCGGACCGTCAGCTCCGGATACTTCTCCGGGTGTTCCATGGCGTCCTCGAGCGTTGCGCGGTCCAGGACGTTGACGTTCATGTGGAAGCCACCGGAGGCCGTGTAGGCATCGAGGATGCCGACCAGGTGTGCGGCGCGCTCGGCCGGGTCGTGGCCGAGGCCCTCGGGCGTGATCGTCGTCGTGAGCGAGATGCCGTCGCGAGCCTGCTCGTAGGGCAGCTTGGCCACCGAGAGGGCCGAGGCGGCCACCCCGTGCAGGTCCCGGCCGTTCATCGGGTTCGCTCCCGGCGCGAAGGGCGCCCCGGCACGCCGGCCGTCGGGGGTGTTGCCGGTGTGCTTCCCGTAGACCACGTTGGAGGTGATGGTCAGCACCGACTGGGTGTGCTCGGCGTCCCGGTACGTGGGGTGCCTGCGCACCTTCGCCATGAACGACTCCACCAGGTCGGCCGCGATGGCGTCGGCCCGGTCGTCGTTGTTGCCGTACGCCGGGTACTCGCCCTCGACCTCGTAGTCGACAGCCAGGCCGGTCGCGTCCCGGACGACCTTCACGCGCGCGTGCTTGACGGCCGAGAGACTGTCCGCCGCCACCGAGAGCCCGGCGATGCCGCAAGCCATGAACCGGTGCACCGGGTGGTCGTGCAGCGCCATCTCGATGCGCTCGTAGGCGTACTTGTCGTGCATGTAATGGATGACGTTCAGCGCGTTGACGTACGTGGCCGCCAGCCAGTCGAGCATGTGGTCGTACGCCGCCCGCAGTTGCTCGTAGTTCAGGTACTCGCGCGTCAGCACGGGTGCCTCCGGGGCAATCTGCTCGCCGGTCATCTCGTCGCGGCCGCCGTTGATCGCGTACAGCAGGGCCTTGGCGAGGTTGACCCGCGCCCCGAAGAACTGCATCTGCCTCCCCACGGCCATCGCGGAGACGCAGCAGGCGATCGCGGTGTCATCGCCGGTCCGGGGGCGCATCAGTTCGTCGGACTCGTACTGGATGGCGCTGGTGTCGATGGAGACCTGGGCACAGAACCGCTTGAAGCCCTCCGGCAGGCGTGGCGACCACAGCACGGTGAGGTTCGGCTCGGGGGCCGGGCCGAGGTTGTACAGGGTCTGCAGGAAGCGGAAGGAGGTGCGAGTGACCAGCGGGCGGCCGTCGGTGCCGATGCCGCCGATGGACTCCGTCACCCAGGTCGGGTCGCCGGAGAACAGGGCGTCGTACTCGGGGGTGCGCAGGAACCGAACGATCCGCAGCTTGATCACGAAGTCGTCGATCAGCTCCTGGGCACGGACCTCGTCGATCGTCCCCTCGTCCAGGTCACGCTGGAGGTAGGTGTCGAGGAAGGTGGAGGTGCGGCCCAGCGACATCGCGGCACCGTTCTGCTCCTTCACCGCCGCCAGGAAGCCGAGGTAGAGCCACTGCACGGCCTCGCGGGCGGTGGTGGCGGGGTGGGTGACGTCGCAGCCGTACGAGGCGGCCATCTCGGCCAGTTCACCCAACGCCCGGATTTGCTCGGCCAGTTCCTCGCGGTCGCGGATGACGTCCGGGCTGGAGGGCTGGGCGTCCAGCAGGGCCCGTTCGGCCCGCTTGGCCTCGATCAGCCGGTCGGTGCCGTAGAGCGCGACACGCCGGTAGTCGCCGATGATCCGGCCGCGGCCGTACGCGTCCGGCAGACCGGTGATGATGCCGGCCTTGCGGGCGGCCCGCATCTCGGGGGTGTAGGCGTCGAAGACACCGTCGTTGTGGGTCTTGCGGTAGGAGCCGAAGACGCGGGTGACGAAGGGGTCGGGCTCGTAGCCGTACGCCTTCAGGCCGTTGTCGACCATGCGCAGGCCACCGTTGGGCATGATCGCCCGCTTGAGCGGGGCGTCGGTCTGCAGGCCGACGATCAGTTCCCGGTCGCGGTCGATGTAGCCCGGCCGGTGCGAGGTGATGGTGGACGGCAGGCCCGTGTCGACGTCGAGGACGCCCCGGCGCCGCTCCTCGGGGAACAGGGCGGCGACCTTGCCCCAGACTGCGAGCGTGCGCTCGGTCGGGCCGGCCAGGAACGCGGAGTCGCCGTCGTACGGTGTGTAGTTGGCCTGGATGAAGTCGCGTACGTCGATCTGGTCCCGCCAGTGGGAACCGGTGAAGCCTCGCCATGCCTCGGTCGTCACCCGCGGTCCAGCTGTCACCGTTGCCGTCATCGCCGGTCTCTCCCTCACTCTGCACGCAGGATCTCTGCACCTTCGATGTTCGTCGCCCGCGACGCCTGCGCGGAGGGCCTGTCGGCGTAGCCGGTGCCCGCCGTTCGTCCCTCGCCCGGCTGGGCCGTTGGGCCCTGACGTCGGGTCCCGGTTCACCCGGCAACTCGGAGCAGAAACGGCTGTGGCGCCTCCGCCGGCCAGCGGAGGCGCCACAGCCGTACGGGCCGCGGCCCTCACAGGAGCCAGCGGTTGCGGCTGACGAAGGGCAGCCGTGCCCATGCCTTGCCCAGGCCCCAGGTGGCGCCGGCGCCCGCGGCCGCGAGGGCGATGAGGACGACGGCGTAGATGAGGTGGTAGTCGGCGAACGGGTTGGTCGACATGCTCGCCGAGCCGTCGGACAGGTGCTGGGCCGGCGGCCACTCCGCGATCCACATCAGCGCCATCATCAGCGTTCCGGCGACCGCCGCGAGCCGCAGGCCGATGCCGGCGATCAGGGCGATACCGATGCCCAGCAGGCCGAGCATGAACAGCCAGTCGGCCCAGGTGGCCCCGGCCCAGTTGTGGAAGGTGGATTCCATCGGCCCGACGGCCACACCGCCGAGGAAGCCCTTGGTGGGTGAGCCGCCGTCGATCCAGCCGTTGCCTGACTGGGTGGCGTAGCCGAAGCCGAAGGTCTTGTCCAGGAACGCCCACATGAAGACGAACCCGGTCAGCAGGCGCAGACCGGCGAATGCGTACGCCTGGGTGGCCGCCGCGGTCATCACCTCACCGGACGCGGGCGCCGTCCCGCTCCGGCGCAGGGACGGGAAGCGGAATCCCAGGTGCCGGTGGGGGTGGTTGTGCACTGCCATGATGCTCATCCCTTTCGAGGGGTGTGACACACAGGATGGGGGTCGACTTCTCGTTGCGCCTTCAATGTCCCGCGTCGCTCACGCCTGTCGGAGGGGCTGCAAGGCCCGGGCAGCGAGCCGAACGTCCCGCTGCGTGGGGCCTGTTGGCATCGGGTTCAGCCGTCCCAGGACCAGTCGGCGACCTCCGGCAGGTCGACGCCGTGGACGCGGATCCACTCGTGGTGGCGCAGCCGGGCGTCCTCCATCCGCTGGCGGACGGTCGCGGCGCGCACCGCGAGGCCGGGGACGCGGTCGATCACGTCCATGACCAGCCGGTAGCGGTCGAGGTCGTTGCCGACGACCATGTCGAACGGGGTGGTTGTCGTCCCGATCTCCTTGTAGCCGCGCACGTGGAGGTTCTTGTGGCCGGTGCGGCGGTAGGCGAGGCGGTGAATGAGCCAGGGGTAGCCGTGGTAGGCGAAGATCACCGGCTTGTCGGTGGTGAACAGGCCGTCGTACTCGAAGTCGCTCATACCGTGCGGGTGTTCTTCGCTGGGCAGCAGCCGGGCGATGTCGACGACGTTCACGACGCGGACGGCGAGGTCGGGCAGGTGCCGGCGCAGCAGCTGGGCGGCGGCCAGGATCTCCTGGGTGGGCACGTCGCCCGCGCAGGCCAGTACGACGTCCGGCTCTCGGCCGTTCTCCGTCCCCGCCCACTCCCAGATCCCCGCGCCACGGGCGCAGTGCGCCTTCGCCTGTTCCATCGACAGCCAGTCGAAGCAGGGCTGCTTGCCGGCCACGATCACGTTCACGTAGTCCTTGCTGCGCAGCGCGTGATCTGCCACCGACAGCAGTGTGTTGGCGTCCGGCGGCAGGTAGACCCGTACCGCTTCCGGGCTCTTGTTGAGGATGTGGTCGATGAAGCCCGGGTCCTGATGGGAGAAGCCGTTGTGGTCCTGGCGCCACACGTGCGAGGTGAGCAGGTAGTTGAGGGAGGCGATGGGAGCGCGCCAGGGCAGGCGGCGGGTGACACGCAGCCACTTGATGTGCTGGTTGACCATGGAGTCGACGATGTGGACGAACGCCTCGTAGCAGGAGAACAGCCCGTGCCGGCCGGTGAGCAGATATCCCTCCAGCCAGCCCTGGCAGGTGTGTTCGGACAGGATCTCCATCACCCGGCCGTGCCGGTCCAGGTGCTCGTCGACGGGAAGGGTCTGCGCCTGCCACGCCTTGCCGCTGGCGTCGAAGACGGCCTGGAGCCGGTTGGAGGCGGTCTCGTCCGGTCCCACGAGCCGGAAGTCACGCCGCTTGCTGGTGGCGTGCATGACGTGCTCCAGCAGATCGCCGAGGACGCGGGTGGGTTCGTGCAGAGTCACGCCGGGCTTGTCGACGGGCACAGCGTAGCGTTCCAGTGAGGGCAGCGGCAGTTCGCACAGCAGCAGGCCGCCGTTGGCGTGCGGGGTGGCACCCAGGCGCCGGGAGCCGTCCGGGACGCAGGACAGCACACGCTCGCGGGGGCTGCCCTGCGCGTCGAAGAGTTCTTCCGGCTTGTACGAGCGCAGCCATGTCTCCAGCTGCCGCAGATGCTGCGGGTTGTCCCGTACGGCGGCCAGCGGCACCTGGTGGGAGCGCCAGGTGCCCTCCACCGGCAGTCCGTCGACCTCGGCCGGGCCGGTCCAGCCCTTCGGTGTGCGTAGCACGATCACCGGCCAGTGCGACCGCTCGGACACGCCGTCTTCGCGCGCGCTGCGCTGGAGGAGCTCGATGCGGTCCAGCGCGTCGTCCATCGCTGCGGCCATCGCCCGGTGCACCGTCATCGGGTCGTCGCCGCTGACGTGGATCGGGATGTGACCGTATCCCCGCAGGAGGGCGTCGAGTTCGGATTCGGGGAGGCGGGACAGCACGGTCGGGTTGGCGATCTTGTAGCCGTTGAGGTGGAGGATCGGCAGGACGGCACCGTCGTGGACGGGGTCGAGGAACTTGTTGGAGTGCCAGGAGGCGGCGAGCGGGCCGGTCTCCGCCTCGCCGTCGCCGATCACGCAGGCCACCAGCAGGTCCGGATTGTCGAGGGCGGCGCCGTAGGCGTGGGAGAGGGCGTAGCCGAGCTCGCCTCCCTCGTGGATCGAGCCGGGTGTCTCGGGGGCCACGTGGCTGGGCACGCCACCGGGGAAGGAGAACTGCCGGAACAGCCTCTCCATGCCGATCGCGTCCCGGGTGATGTCGGGGTAGGTCTCGCTGTAGGTGCCCTCCAGCCAGGAGTTGGCGAGGACCGCGGGGCCGCCGTGTCCCGGCCCCCAGATGCACAGGGCGTCCTGGCCGCGTGCCTTGATCAGGCGGTTGAGGTGGGTGTGGACCAGGTTCAGCCCGGGCGAGGTGCCCCAGTGGCCGAGCAGCCGCGGCTTGACATGCTCGGGACGCAGCGGCTCGGTCAGCAGGGGGTTCGCCATGAGGTAGATCTGACCGACGGACAGGTAGTTCGCGGCGCGCCAGTGGGCATCCAGCGTCCTCAGCTCGTCCTCGGTGAGCGGGGCGGACGCCGGCCGTGTGTCGACGGACATCAGGGGTTCCCTTCCGGGTCGGGGTAGTCGGAGGTGCAAGCGGGTCGGGACTGTCCTCACCTTTCCCCACCGCGCCGGGCACCCGACAGGGCCGACCGGGCCATCCACGGACGCGGCGGTGGGAGTCAGGAAGTCCTCAAGCGGTCGGTACCAGCACCACGGGGCAGTGGGAGTGATGCAGCAGGACGCGGCCGACCGGGCCGATCTGCGGGCCGACCCGGGCGGCGCGCCGGCGCAGGCCGATGACCACGACGCCGGCCTCGCGGGTGCCCGCCAGCAAGGCGTGGGCCGGTCCCGTGCGGACCGTGCGGCTGTCGACCTCGACCTCGGGGTACTCCTCCCGCAGTCGGGCGACGCTGAATCGCGGCACGGCCTCCTCCGCCCGGTCGTTTCGCACTTGGCGCTCTTGGCCGGGGCTCGTCGGGGCCACCAGGGAAGGCAGTTCGGGGGTGGTGTGCCGGTGCGTCGAGGAGTGCAGAAGGCGCAGCCGTGTCCCGCGTCGAACCGCTTCCTGGAAGGCGTAGGCGGCTGCGGCCGTGTCGGCGTCGCTCTCCAGCCCGAGCAGTACCTCGCCGCCCTGGTCGCCGGGGTGATCCCCGCGGACGACCAGCAGCGGACTGTGCGTGTGCGCGGTCAGGCGCCAGCTCACCGAGCCGGCCAGCAGGCCGCTGACACCGCCGAACCCTCGGGTGCCCACGACGGTGAGGGCCGCGCCCTCGCTCTGAGCGGCCAGTGCCTGCACGGCACCGCCCTCCACGGCCCTGGTCTCGACCCGCAGACCGGGATGACGCCCCTGAACCCGTGCGGCGGCCGATGCCAGAACCGGCCCCGCTGCGTCTCGGTCGGCCACGGCGTGCACGATGCGCAGCACTGTGCCGCGGCGCAGCGCTTCCTCGGCGGCCTGGTCCAAGGCTCGTACGGCGAACAGTGAACCGTCCACGCCGACGGCCACATGACGGAAAGTCATGGTCTTGTTCCCTTCTCTTCCTGCGCGGGTTGTCGGCCCTCGTGGGGACCAAGGACCGTGGGCGAGTTCGCCGTCGGCGACCGTGGTGTCGATCCTGCGGCTACTCCATGGCAGATGCTCGTCGTCCACGGCGCCCGCGGGGCAGGGGCCGACCGAGCCCGTCGATACGCCGTACGGCCCATGTGTTGCCGGGTCGACCGGGCGAGAGGGAACAGGAGGGAGGGGAGGGAGGATGCTCAGGCGGTGAGGTCCACCCCGTAGAGGGTGCGTCCGCCGACGAGTTCACGCCCGGTGACCAGTTCGGGTTCGATGCGGACGAAGACCTCCTGCGGTGAGGGCGCCCAGGAGACCGGCCCGGTGCGGGCCAGACGTTCGACCTCGGCGGGGTCGGTCACCACCGTGGCCGTGCCCGTGACGACAACGCTCCAGCCGGCGTGCCGGGCCGCGTCGATGTCGTCGGCCTCGAAGGCCACCACGGCTCCGTCGATCGCGCGGACCAGCTCCGAGGTCCCCGAGGTGCGCAGTAGGACGACGCCATCGCCCTCCACGCCGAAGTTCACCGGCAGCACGGCAGGCAGGGCCTGGCGTGTGTAGACGATGCGGCCGACGGGCACCTTGGCCAGCCGCCGCAGGCACTCCTGCCGTTGAAGTTCGTGGAAGCCGTCGTCGGGGTACATCAGCCAGTCCATCCTTAGCCTGGTACAACGCTTCTGCGTCCTTCCACCCTGTGTCGCCCGAGACCGGAGGATGAGGGGCCGTCGGCCCTACCCCAGCCTCGCTCTTCCCTGTGGTCTCGGCCCCTGTCCGACATCCCTCCCGGCCCACGCCGCACCGCCCGGTACGCACGGTCGGTGACACAGCCGTCGTGGAGCACCCCGGTCCTTGCACCGGCGGCTGTCGCGGCGCCTGTCGCCGCAGGTTGAAGGCCGGGGCGGTGGCCGGCGACTCGCCATCACGTCATCGAGCACCGTGCGTGGGGCGCGCCGCGGGCTCGCGGGGCCTTCCGGGTCATGGACCTTCGCAGGTCCGGCCACCCCAGTGCCTGGTCCAGCAGACAGGCGCGCAGGCCGTGGGCCGAAGGGTTCCCACCCCACGGTGGTGCAGCCCGTCGGCAACGGCGACACAGACCCCTGCCTCGTCCTTCTCGTCGCCGGTGTCGTACTCGGCGACGCCGATCACTCTGCCCTGCGTCTCGGCCGGCAACGCCCGGTATCCCGGGCGCACCCGGGCACAGGCCCGGTCGGTCGTGGTCGTTCGCCGCCACGGGACGGATACACACGGTGCTGCCGTGGGCGAGCAGTGCGCGTACCGGGGGTCGGTCGGTCACGTCGTGGCTCATCGCAGGACTCCTCAATGCCTCCTGTCGTTTCGAGCGTCCGGCGGTTCTCACGCGGCGAGCCTCTGAGTTCTCCGAGATGCCGGTCAGGCGTCGTGCCTCGGGTGCGGCACGATCGCGACCGGGCAGGCGGAGTGGTGGAGCACCGCGTGGGCGGTACGGCCGAGCTGTAGCCCGAGGTGCCCCTTGCGCCGGCTGGCGCCGACGACCAGGAGGTCGGCGCTGTGCGAGGCGTCCAGCAGCGCCCGGCGGGCGTGGCCCTCGACGGTGTGCCGGCGCACGTCGACATCCGCCGGGAGGTCCCGCAGCACCGCTTCGAGTTCCTCGACGGCCTGCTCCTCGTGCTGGCGGGTGGGTTCGCCGACCATCAGGGGATAGCCGCCGGGCTCGTGCGCGGGGCAGCGCCATGCTCGTACGGCCTCCAGGGGCACCCCGCGCCGCCGTGCCTCCTCGACGGCGAAGCGAACAGCCTCCGACTCCTTCGTGTCCTCGCCGACGCCCACGACGACCCGTCCGCGCACCGGCGGCGTCGCCTGGTTGTCGTGGCCGGCGCGCAGCACGATCACCGGGCAGTCGGCGTGTGCGGCGACGGTCAGGCTGACGGAGCCGAGCAGCCTCTCGGCAAGACCGCTGCGGCCGCGGGTGCCCACGACCAGAGCGGAGGCGTTCCGGGCCGCGCGGACCAGGGCGTTCTCCGGCTCCTCGAACACCACGTCGACGGTGACCCGCAGGCCGGGGTGCCGGGCGCGTGCCCGCTCGGCGGCGGCGCCCACCACGTCCTGGGGCAGGGGCAGTTCGGTCGGTTCGCCGATGTCCCGGGCGAGCGCGGCACCCTCGTACCGGTCCCAGAGGCAGGCGTACACCACGCGTAGTGGCACGCCGCGCAGGGCGGCCTCGTCGGCCGCCCAGTCAGCGGCCCGCAGGCTCGGCTCGGAACCGTCGACGCCCACGACCAGGGGCCCGCCGAGGGCTCGCTCGACCGCTGCGTTCTCGTCTGCCGTGTTCATGGTCTCCACTCCTTTCCGACGGCGCGGTCAGTCGTGCGCGACGACGGCGACGGGGGCGGCGGCGTGGTGCAGTACCGCGTGTGTGACGGGGCCGATGTGGACGCCGAACGGGCTTCGGCGGACCCGGCGTCCGACGACGACCAGGGACGCCTCGCGGGAGGCGTCGATGACGTGGTTGGCGGGGCTGCCCGACGGGGACTCCTCGACGACCTCGACGTCCGGGTACTTCTGCCGCCAGGGCCGCAGCACCGCGGCGAGGGCGGCGGCTTCCTGCCGGCCGAGTGCGGCGTTGAGTTCGGCGTCGGCGGGCAGGCCGTAGGCGAAGTAGGGCGGGAGGTTCCAGCCGTGCACGACCCGCAGGGCGGTGCCGCGGAGGGCGGCCTCCTCGAAGGCGAAGGCGATCACCGTGTCGTCGGGGCGGGCGGTGTCCAGGCCGAGCACGACGGGCCGGTACGCGGTGGCGGCGGACGGAATGCCGACGGGGTCCATCTCGTGCTCGTCGGCGGCCTGTTCCCCGGCCCGCACCAGGACGACGGGGGTGTCGGTGTGCGCGATCACGGCCGCGCCCACCGACCCGACGAGGAACCCGCCGATACCGCTCAGCCCACGCGAGCCGAGGACCAGCAGTTCGGTGTCCTTCGCCGCCTCGGGCAACGCGTCCATCGGCCTGCCGGAAATCGGTTCGGTCTCCACCCGGAGGCCGGGGTGGCGCCGGCGCAGGCCGTCGGCCGCCTCGCGCGGAATCCGTTCGCTCCAGTGCCGCAGCTTCCCCGCGCCGAGCAGCGGGGCCTGCGCCTGCGCCATGGGCTCCGGAACGGGCTCCCAGACGTGCACCAGCCGCAGCGGCAGGCCGCGCAACTTCGCTTCCCTGGCCGCCCACTCGGCAGCCGCGCGGCTCTCTGCTGAGCCGTCGAGGCCCACGGTGATGTTGCGGGACATGCTGTCCACCTCCTGTGTCGGGGTTGCGATGTCAGAGTGGTGGCGAGGGAGGACGCGGGTGCAGGTACCGCAGGTCCCCCGTCCGGGGCCGATCGGCCCCATAGGTCTCAGCGGCGTCCCCGCACCACGCTGCGGCGCCGTTCGGCCCTGGTCTTCCGGCACCCCGTGGGGCCGGTGCGCCCGAGTCTGTGGGGCCGATGGGCCCCTCTTCGCCCAGCGACGCGAAACGACCGCGGGACGCGGCCTGGTGACTGATACACAGGAGATGGCCGTCCGGCACCGGGTGCGGCTCTCTCCCCCTCAGGGGTCCTTGCACCCCGTCTCTTACACCCCTCATCAGCCCTGTCAGGGAGGCTTCATGCTGTCCGCAGAGTCCGCCGCCATAGTCCGTTCCACGCTGCCTGCCGTGGCCGGAGCGCTGGACGACATCACGACCCGCTTCTACGGCGCGATGTTCCGCGACCGGCCGGAGCTGCTCGACGGGATGTTCAACCGCGGCAACCAGGCCAGCGGGGCCCAGCGCCGCGCCCTGGCCGGCTCGATCGCCGCGTTCGCGACCACTCTGCTCGACCACCCGGACACGCGCCCGGATGTCCTGCTGGACCGGATCGCACACAAGCACGCCGCGGTCGGGGTCACCGACGACCAGTACACGATCGTGCACAAGTACCTGTTCGGTGCGATAGCCGAGGTCCTCGGCGACGCGGTCACCCCTCAGGTGGCGGCCGCCTGGGACGAGGTGTACTGGCTGATGGCCGGCGCCCTCATCGGCCGGGAGGCCCGCCTCTACCAGGACGCAGGCGTCGAGCCCGGCCGGATCTGGCGGCAATGGACGGTCGTCGAGCGCCGCACCGAGACCGACGACGTGGTGTCCTTCCTCCTCAGGCCCACCGACGGCGCACCCGCGCCCCGGGCCCGGGCGGGCCAGTACGTCAGCGTCCGCCTGCGCATGCCCGACGGAGTACACCAGCTGCGCCAGTACAGCCTCTCCTCCGGCCCAGGCGGAGAACTGCGCCGCATCACCGTCAAGCGGATCGCCGCCACGGCCGACGCCCCGGACGGCGAGGTCTCCACCCTGCTGCACCGCCAGGTCCGCGCCGGAGACGAACTGACACTCTCGGCCCCGTTCGGCGACGTCGTCCTCGACGACCCGGCCGACGCCACCACCCCGGTCGTACTGGTCTCGGCCGGAATCGGCAGCACCCCCATGACCGGCATCCTGGCCCACCTCACCGCCCTCGCCTCGACCCGGCCGGTACTGGTTCTGCACGCCGACCGCTCCCCCGCCGACCACGCGCTGCGCACGGAGACCACCGAACTGGTCGAGCAACTGTCGGACGCCCGCGCGGTCTTCTGGTACGAGCACCCCGGCCCGCAGGAACCCGCCGCCCGCGAGGGCCTGATGAACCTCCACGGCGTCCAACTGCCCGAGAACGCCACGGTGTTTCTGTGCGGCCCGCTCCCCTTCATGCGCGACGTCCGCGCCCAACTGCTGGCCGCCGGAGTCCCCGCCCAACACATCCGCTACGAGGTCTTCGGCCCTGACCTGTGGATGCCCGGCCAAGCGGACTGAACACCCCACGATGCCACCGCACTCCAGAAGAGGACCTGACATGACCCGCAATGACACTCAGACCACCGATTCCGGCGTGCTGCTGCGCTCGGACGGCGAGGTGGACGAGGAGACCCTGGCGTACGCCCGCACGAAGATCGACATCGTCGTGGCCCGGCCGGGGCTGCCCGCCGTCACCGGCGAGGTGCGCATCACGAAGGCGGCCGCTCACCACGCGGACCGCCCCTGGTCGGCCACAGCCACCCTGCATTTCGGACGGCGTGACGTCGTCGTGCACGCCGCGGAAGCCACCGGCCACGAACTCGTCGACCAGCTCCAGGACCGGCTGCGCCGCCAGACCGACAAGGCGGCCCACTCCGGACACAACGGCCACCGGGCGACGACCCCGCCGTGGCGCGGCGGCCCCGGTACCCCGCCTCCCTCGGAAAGCGACGACAGAACGGCGGACAACCACTCGGCGTAAGACCCCGGTACGTGCCGGGCTACGTCGGAGAGGGTCCATCGACCGGGCCTGCAGGGTAGCCCGCACCCGTCCACGGTTCCCGATCAAAGGGCGAGAACAAGGAGTTGTGATGGCGAAGGCTTATCTGGTGGGCAGCGGAATCGCGGCGCTCGCCGCGCCACGTTCCTGATCCGCGACGGCGGGTTCGACGGAACGGACATCCACCTCTTCGAGGAGCAGCGGGACGTCGGCGGCAGTCTGGACGCGGGCGGCACGGCCCGTACCGGCTACACCATGCGCGGCGGGCGGATGCTCGAGGCCGAGTACCGCTGCACCTACGACCTGCTGTCCGGCATTCCGACTCTCGACGACCCCTCCGTATCGGTGACCGACGAGATCCTGGCCGGACACGAGGACTTCGCCTGGGACGACACCGCACGCCTCGTCGACGGCGACGGGAAGGTCGTCGACACGCACTCGACGGGCTTCTCCGAACGTGACCGCCTGGAGTTGGTCCGCTGCCTGGCAACTCCCGAGGGGCACCTGGACGGCAAGCGGATCACGGACTGTTTCGGCGAGCACTTCTTCACCACGAACTTCTGGTACCTGTGGTGCACCACGTTCGCCTTCCAGCCCTGGCACAGCGCCATCGAGTTCCGCCGCTACCTCAGGCGCTTCATCCACCTCCTCCCCGAGTTCTCCTCCATGTCCGGCATCCACCACACCCGCTACAACCAGTACGACTCCCTACACACCTCGCGCAGGTGCGGCCCGCATCGCGGCGACCGTTACGGGGCCTCGAACAACACGGCCTGGTTCTTGCCTGCGGTCTTGGCTCGGTACAGGGCGACGTCGGCGTCCCGCAGCGCTTCTGCCGGCGTGGTGGGCCTGGTGATGCTCCGTGCTCCGATGCTTGTCGTCACCCGGACCGAGTGGCCACGGTCGAGGATGAAGGAGTCCATGAAGGAGTCGAGGATCCGCATGGTGTAGTCGCCGAGCGTGCCGGCGTCCACGCCTTCCGCGAGGAGTGCGAATTCGTCCCCGCCGATCCTGGCGACCGTGTCCTGCTCACGGACCCTGGCTGTCAGCCGCCGGGCGACGTCGATGAGCAGTTCGTCGCCGGACGGGTGGCCCAGGGTGTCGTTGACCTCCTTGAAGCCGTCGAGATCGAGCATCAGCAGCGCGGCGGGGAAAGATGCGGTGCACCGGCTGAGAGCAGTCTCCAGACGCTGGTTCAGCAACGCTCTGTTGGCCAGCCCCGTCAGTGGGTCGTGGGTCGCCTGATGGCTCAGCTGCTTCTGGAGCTCTTCCTGTTCTCGCAGTGATGCCGCGAGGTAGTGGGCCTGTGTCCGGGCTTCCATGGCCCTGCTCTGGGCGTACTGGGCGAGGAACGCGATGCGCAGCACCAGCAGCAGCGAAAGGGTCGCCAGCATGCCGACGATCACCGTGATGTTCACGGGCTGGCCCCGGATGCCCCCGATATCGGCCAGCACGATCAACGGCCCCACCAGGATGAGCGCGATCAGGATCGACAGTCGCTTCCGGGGCATTCGTTCCTTGCCGTCCGACAGGCGTGTCGGCCAGCCGACGGAGGGGTGCAGCGCCGCAACCCCCAGCAGAAGGGACGACACCATCCACCCCACTTCGGACACGTCCTCCGCGATCGCTGTCCCGGTCGTGGCCATTGTTCCGTAGTAGAGGCCGTCGGCGGCGAGGAGGACCAGAAGCCACCCGCTGCACAGAAGAATCGAAGGGGTGCGCTTGCCGGTGGTGAGCATCAGCCGGGCGGCCACGCACAACAGCACCAGGTCGGCGACGGGATAGGCGACGGACACCACGAGCGGCCACGCGGACAGCTCGCTGCGCAGATAGGGGGCGATGATGAACGCCCACGTCAGGATGCCGAACCCCAGCGTGACGATTCCCGCGTCGAGCCACCCCGCCCAGTGCAGGCGGCCGGTGTGCTGCCGGGCCAACGTCACCAGCCCCGCGGCGAACAACAGGTAGCTGCCCAGGTAGAGAATGTCGGCCACGCCCGGAAACGGAACCTCTGCGTCGCGCACCTGGTACAGACCCCAGATCGCATCCGCCACCGCGAACGGTGCCATGGCCGCCGCGAAGAGGAGCCACGGAAGGATCGATGGCGGCCTGTTCCTGATCACTCCCCATGCGATCGCGAAGACGACCGAGGCGGCGATCAGTACGGGCAGCATGTACCGCGCCGTGGAGGAGCTGACCAGATAGATGGTGATCAACACGGCCCCTGCTGCCGCATACAACCAGGCCGTCGCATCACGGCGGAGGGGCAACAGGACTTGAGGCTTGCCCACAGGCTCTCCTTCCCTCCGGCACGTACCCGCCCGGGGGCGATGTCCGAGAGGCTCGTCAGCCGGGTTACTGGCCTGGAGGGTGGGAGCGCACCGTGTCGAGGGTGCGACAGGTCCGGTCGAGTTCGTCCTGGAGGCGGGGAGCGGTCTCGGCCAGTGACGCCGGCTCTCCGGACCGCGCGTGCTCCTCCAGTTCCTGGCAACAGGCGGCGAGGCTCACGGCGCCTATGTTCCCGGCGGCGCCTCTGAGGCTGTGAGCCAAGTCTGCGATCTCCCGCGAGTCGTGGCGGCCGAGCGCGTGGAAGAGCGCGCTGGTCATCTCAGGGGCCCGGACGAGGAAGTGGTCCACCAGCCTGTCGACCAGTTCGTGCTCGGCAGGGCTGCCGGCGCCGCGCAGTTCGTCCAGCCGCTGCTCGATGGAGGCTCGGAGGCCGTCGTTGCCCGTCCGCGGTGGGGTGGTGGGCTGGACCCAGCGCGCGAGGGCTTGTTCCAGCTCGTCGGCGCTGACGGGTTTGGAGACGTAGTCGTCCATGCCCGCGGCGATGCACCGTTCCCGGTCCTCGGCGAGGGCACCGGCGGTCATGGCGATCACCGGCACGTGCCCCTGGTCCCCTTCCCGGTGGCGCAGTTCACGCGTGGCGGTGTAGCCGTCCATTCGGGGCATCTGACAGTCCATGAGCACGGCCTGATAACTGTGCTCTTCGGTCATGAGCAGGGCTTGGGCGCCGTCGGCGGCGATGTCCGTGCTGTAGCCGAGCCGGGTGAGCAGGCCCTGGGCGACCATCTGGTTGATCTCGTTGTCCTCGACCAGCAGGAGGTGGCCCCGGTGGGCCTGCCGAGGTGCGGTGGGGGTCTGCGCTGCCGGGGCAGTCGCGGCCACCGGCGATGTCTGGGTGGCGAGTTCGATCAGGGCGTCCAGGAGTTGGGACTGGTGGACGGGCTTGGACAAGCTGCGGGCGATGCCGGCCGCATGCAGCTCGGCGGCGGGCGGCTGGGGGCCGGAGGTGAGGAGCAGCAGCTGTACGCGGGCGAGGTTCTGGTCGGTGGTGATCCGGCGGGCGAGTTCCAGGCCGTCCATGTCGGGCATATACATGTCGACGATGGCAAGGGTGAAGGGGCGGCCCGCGGCCTCTGCCTCGTGCAGGGCCACCAGGGCCTGAGGGCCGTCGGCGACCATGGTCGGCCCGATGTGCCATCTGCGCAGCTGCGCGTCGAGGATCAGCCGATTGGTGTCGTTGTCGTCGGCGACCAGGACCCGCATCCCGCGAAGGATGTCGGGGTGCGGCGGTGCCGGGGGTGGTTCGGGGG
>NZ_JAIGQA010000158.1:0-19153 GCF_019733245.1 Streptomyces sp. WAC04114 | reverse complement strand
GGTGGTGGGGGTGCTGGACGGGTGCCACTGGACCTTCCACCGGGCGATCGACCGGGCCGCGGACCGGGATGCCCTGCGCAAGCAGCTGGACGGGATGCCGGGGTTGGACACATATCTGACGGCCGGGGCTTCGGGCGGGGTTGATGAGGGGTTGCCCGTGCTGCTCGCGGAGGCGGCCCGGCAGGGACAGCCGGGGTACGAGCAGCATCTCCTGGTGGGGGGCGGGCTCCGGCTCGACCACGTGCCGACGCTGCTGACGGCCGGGGTCGACGGCTTCCACATCGGCGGAGCGGCCCGGCCCGAGGGCTGGGAGGCGCCGGTGTCGGCGGATGCCGTCGCACGGTGGAGGGCCGCCCTGGACACCGTCTGAACTGCCATGACCCCTACGGGCGAAGGCAGTTCGCCGTCCCGCGTTTCTCCACGTCGCCTCTGCACGCGGAAGCAGGGGCCGTGTCCGTGCGTTGTGCCATTGCATGAGCCTGCGCTTCTCACTGATGGGTCCGGTACGAGCCTGGCGCGACGAAGAGGAGGTCGAACTGGGGCCGCGCCAGCAGCGGGCAGTGCTGGCGGCGCTGCTGCTGAACAACGGCGTCCGGCTGAGCAACGACTCGTTGATCGACATGGTCTGGGACGACCCGACGCCGAGCGCGGTGATGGCGTTGCGAACGTACGTGTACAAGATCCGCAAGAGGCTTCCGGAGCTGAACCTGAAGTCCAGGGACGGGGGGTACACGGTCCGCGCGGAGATCGTCGACGATTGCCGCGGAGAGCCCTTGGAAGGCCTCCAGAGTGCCTACTTCGACGCGCAACGGGTGCGGCTCGGCGACCACCGGCTCAAGGCGCGGGAGGACTGCCTCGAACGTGAACTCGACGTGCTGGAGCTGCAGAAGCACGTCGCCGCCTTCCCGCTCAGGGAACGACCGCGCGCTCTCCTGATGCGGGCGCTCTACCTGGAGGGCAGGCAGGGCGAAGCACTTGACCACTTCCACCGGGCGCGCGCCCTCCTCAACGAGGAGCTCGGCCTCGAACCAGGGCCCGAGCTGCGCGAGGTCCACGCGCGGATCCTCAACGGCGAACTCACCCCGCCGCGCAGGCCGGAGCAGCTGCTGCCGGATCTGACCGACTTCACCGGCCGCGCCGAGGAGATCGCGCAGGCTCTGAGGACGCTGCCGGGCACCGTGGGCATCACCGGTATGCGGGGCAGCGGCAAGACCGCGCTGGCCACCCGGATCGGCCACCTCGTCAAGGGCCGCTTCCCGGACGGGCAGATCTTCGTCAGGGGCGGGGACGTCGTGGGCGAGCTGTTGCGTGCGGTCGGCGTGGAGAACCCCGTCGGCGACAGAGCCGCACTGTGGCGGGAGAAGGCGCGCGGCAGGCGTTTCCTCGTCGTGGTCGACGACGTGCGGGACCCGGCGGCCGTACGCGATCTCGCCACGCCCGGCTCGGCGATGATCCTCACGAGCGTCCGCCGGCTGAACGAGCTGCCGGGGGTGACCTGGCTGGAGATCGCCGGGCTGACCGTGCGGGAGGCGCGGGAGTTCTTCCGCAAGGTCCTCGGCCCGGTACGCGCGAACGCGGAGTCCGAGCAGGCCGAGGTGCTGCTGGAACGCCTCTCGCGACTGCCGCACCCGATCAGGGTGATCGGCGGCAGGCTCAGCTCGCGTCCGCACTGGACGATCGAGATGGTGCTGCTCCAGATCGAGCGGGCCAGCAGGCTCACCAACGTGGTCCCGCCCGACTGCGCCGCGATGCTGGCCCCGTTGATCGAGGCCGAGAAGCAGCTGAGCGATCCGGAACGGCACATGCTCGCGTGCTTCGCGCGCCAGGACGCCGAGGTGATCGACAGTCACAAGGCGGCGGAGATGTCCGGGGCCGACCCCGGCGAGATCGAGCTGGTGCTGGAATCCCTCGCGGACGTGCATCTGATCGAGCCGCTCGTACTCGGCCGCTATCGGCTGCCGCAGTTCGTGCGCCTCTGCTTCAGGCTGCACGCGGCGGCTTCCTCACCATCTGACCATGCCGTGCCTGACCGGGCCGTACCCGACCAGGTGGTGCCTGACCAGGCGGTATATGCGGAAATTATGCTCTGACGATCCGGCGCGGCCAAGTTGGCAGACATGACAACCAAGGAACTTCAGGACAAGAAGGCACTCGTCACCGGCGCCACGTCGGGCATCGGCCGCGCGATCGCGGTCAAGCTCGCGGAGGCGGGAGCCACCGTCTATGTGACCGGGCGCAGGGCCGAGCTCGGCAAGGAGACCGTCGAGCTGATCGAACGGGCGGGCGGCACGGGCCACTTCGTCGTCGCGGACGTCGCGAACATCGACGACGTCCGCAGGCTCGCCGAGGAGGTCGGCGAGGTGGACGTGCTCGTGAACAACGCCGGCATCTTCCCCTTCTCGGCGACCCCCGAGCAGCCGCTCGACAGCTACGAGCGGGTGTTCGACGTCAATGTCCGTGCGACCTACTTCCTGACAGCCGCGCTCGTGCCGGCCATGGTGGCGAAGGGGAAGGGCGCGATCGTCAACGTGTCGTCGGTCGCCGGGCAGATCGGTACCCCGTTCGGCTCCGCCTACAACGCCACCAAGGCCGCGATGGACGCGCTGACCCGGTCGTGGGCCGTCGAGTTCGGCGCGGCGGGCGTGCGCGTCAACTCCGTGGCGCCCGGCCCGATCCGCACCGACATGGCCGTCGAAACGGTGGGCGAGATGTTCGACGAGTTCAGCCGGAACACGCCGCTCGCCCGCGCCGGCGAGCCCGAGGAGATCGCCGAGGCCGTGGCGTTCCTGGCTTCCGACAAGGCCGGCTACATCACCGGCGCGGTGCTCGCCGCCGACGGGGGCTACGTCGCGACCTGAGCGGTCATGCCAGCTGCGGCGGCAGCCCGGCCGTGTGCGTGACGATCAGACCCGATACCGCTCGCGTCAGCGCCACGTACAGCCGCCGCAGCCCCGTCCGTTCGTCCGGCTCACCGTCGACTACGGCCCGGGGCTCGTCCAGGACCACGTAGTCGTACTCCAGGCCCTTCGCGAGGGACGCCGGGACCAGGGTCAGACGGGTGTCCATGGTCGTCTCCTCGCCGGGGCCGAGGTACGGGATCCCGGCCTCCTCGAGCGCCCCGGCCAGCTCCGGGACGCGGGCGTCCGCCGCGATGAGGCCCGTCGAGCCCTCGTGGCGCAGCAGCTCGCGGCAGGCCTCGACCACGTCCTTCGGGCCGGAGACCGGCCGCACCTCGAAGTGGCCCGGGTTCTCGCGGATCGACACCACCGGAGTGAGGCCCGGGGCGATGTGCGGGAGCAGCCGGGAGGCGTAGGTGATGACGTCCGTCGGGACGCGGAAACCGGCCGTCAGCTCCTCCACCAGCGCCTCCGGCTTGCCCAGGTGCGTCAGCGCCTCCTGCCAGCCCCGGGTCGCCCACGGTGTCGTGCCCTGCGCCAGGTCGCCGAGGACGGTCGCGCTGCCGGTGGTGCAGCGGCGGCCGACCGCCCGGTACTGCATGGGGGAGAGGTCCTGCGCCTCGTCGAGGACGACGTGTCCGAGGGAGTGCGTGCGCTGGATCAGATCCGTGGCCTCGTCGATCAGCACGGCGTCCGCCGCCGACCACTTGGCCGACTTCACGCTGCGCGCCGGCTTCGCCCAGAGGATCGCCTTCTGCTCGTCCTCGTCGAGGATCCCCTCGGCGTGGACGGCGAGGAACTCCGCGTCCGACAGCAGCCGCAGCACCAGCTTCGCCGGGTCGACCGCCGGCCAGACCGCCTTCACCGCCGCCTTGACCGCGCTGTTGCGGGCCACCGCGTCCTGCACCCGGTCGTCCGGCGCCTCACCCGAGCGTTCCATCTGCACCAGCACGGCGTGCGCGATGCGCTGCGGCAGGGCCTCGCGGGCGGCGCCGTAGCGGATGTCGCGGTCGAGCAACTCGCGGACGAGTTCCTCCAGTTCGTACGCCGGGATCCGCCAGTGGCGGGAGCCGCGCACGACCACGACCGGCTCGGTGGGCATCGTGACGTGCGCGTAGAGGGCACGGCGCAGCACCCGTGCCAGCCGGGCGTCTCCCTTGATGACGGCGGCCGTCGCGTCGTCCGTGCCCTTGATCTCGACGTGCGCGACGAGGTCGTCGACGGTCGCCTGCTGCACGGTCAACTCGCCGAGGGCCGGCAGCACTTGCTCGATGTAGTGCAGGAAGGACCGGTTCGGCCCGATGACCAGGGTGCCGGTGCGGGCGAGCCGCTCGCGGTGGGCGTAGAGGAGGTAGGCGACCCGGTGCAGGCCGACGGCGGTCTTCCCGGTGCCCGGGCCCCCTTGCACGCACACCGTGCCGGACAGGCCGGAGCGGACGATCTCGTCCTGCTCGGGCTGGATCGTCGCGACGATGTCCCGCATCGGGCCGACGCGCGGCCGCTCGATCTCCTGCTGGAGCAGTTTGCTGGTCCGGGACGCCTCGGCCGGGTCCGACAGGTGCTCGTCCTCGTACGCCGTGATGTCGCCGCGGGTGTAGCCGAAGCGGCGGCGCAGCGCGATGTCCATCGGGTCCTTCTTGGAGGCCCGGTAGAACGGCTGCGAGACCGGCGCGCGCCAGTCGATGACCATGGGGTCGCCGTCGTGGTCGTGCACGTGCCGGCGCCCGATATGCAGTGTTTGATAAGCAGCCTCCGGCTGCGGGCGCTCCCCGTCCGCGCCCTCGGCCTGCTCGGCGCCCGGCGCGTGCAGGTAGTCGAGCCGGCCGAAGAACAGCGGGGTGTCGCTGAGGTCCGCGAGCGCCTTGATGCGCTCCTCGATCTGCCGGGCCAGCACCTCGGCGTTGACCCAGTTCGCGGTGACGTCGGTGATGTCGAGGGCCTCGACGTCCTCGCGCATGGCACGCAGGGCGGAACGGGACGCGGCGAGGTGGGAGCGCTCACGCGCGAGCGGGTCGTCGACGGGCGTGGACAAGGGAGTGCCTCCGAGGGGTACCTGCTGAGGTGACGACGGTGGGGTGCCGGCCGGTTTCCGTCCGGTCGGCGGCACTCCGGCGAGGGAGGCGGGCAGGAGCGGAGATTTTAGAGGAGCGGGGGCGGCCGCCGCGAACGGGTTTTCACGCCGCTGCCCGCTTGTCCCACGAGGGAGGACTTGTGCGATCAAGCACTGATGCGACGGTACTGGCCTACAAAGGACTCGACGGTGTTCCGCTCTGGCTGTTGTTCGGGATCGCCGTCCTGGCTTTCGTCATCCTCGGCGCGACCCGGATCCGCAAGCGCAAGTAGGAGCTGAAAGCCCCGGGGCGAACCCTCCCCCTAGGGGGAAGGCTCGCCCCGCGGGCCTACGAGGGCCGTCGGAAAGTTCAGTCCGGAGACCGACGCAGGCTTTACGGGCGAAAACGCACCATGGAGACATGAGCGCAGCAACCATCCACCCCGCCCCGGCACCGGGCCGCCCGCCCGGCGCCACCGCCGTGGCCGGCAGCCACCGTCACCGCCTCGGCGACGCTCTGCGCGCCGTCAAGGTCTTCCTGGGCGCCGCCTTCGACGTGGTCGTCCTCGGTCAGTACGGAGAGGAAGTCGGCGTGGTCCGCCGCAAGTGAGCGGTCCGGCCGGCCTCCTCAGCTCTCCGCCAGCAGCTCGTCCGCGTCCATGATCCGGTACGCGTATCCCTGCTCCGCCAGGAACCGCTGGCGGTGGGCGGCGAAGTCCTGGTCGATCGTGTCCCGGGCGACCACCGAGTAGAAGTGCGCCTGGTGGCCGTCGGCCTTGGGCCGCAGGACCCGGCCGAGGCGCTGGGCCTCCTCCTGCCGGGAGCCGAAGGTGCCCGAGACCTGGACGGCGACCGTCGCCTCCGGCAGGTCGATCGAGAAGTTCGCGACCTTGGACACGACGAGCACGCTGATCTCGCCCTCCCGGAAGGCGTCGAAAAGCTTCTCCCGCTGCGCGTTCGACGTCTCGCCCTTGATCACGGGCGCGCCCAGATGCTCCCCGAGCTCATCGAGCTGGTCGATGTACTGCCCGATCACGAGGATCTGCTGCCCGGCGAAGCGGCGGACGATCGCCTCCGTGACCTTCCGCTTCGTCGCGGTCGTGGCGCAGAAGCGGTACTTCTCCTCGGTCTCGGCCGTGGCGTACGCGAGCCGCTCGGACTCCGTCAGATTGACCCGGACCTCCACGCAGTCGGCGGGCGCGATGTAGCCCTGCGCCTCGATCTCCTTCCACGGCGCGTCGAACCGCTTGGGGCCGATCAGGGAGAACACGTCCGACTCCCGGCCGTCCTCCCGCACCAGCGTGGCGGTCAGGCCGAGCCGCCGCCGCGCCTGGAGGTCGGCGGTGAACTTGAAGACCGGCGCGGGCAGCAGGTGCACCTCGTCGTAGACGATCAGCCCCCAGTCCCGCGAGTCGAACAGCTCCAGGTGCGGGTAGACGCCCTTCCGCCGGGTCGTCAGCACCTGGTACGTGGCGATCGTGACGGGCCGGATCTCCTTCTTCGTCCCGCTGTACTCGCCGATCTCCTCCTCGGTGAGCGAGGTCCGCTTCACCAGCTCGTGCTTCCACTGCCGCGCCGAGACGGTGTTCGTGACGAGGATGAGGGTGGTCGACTTCGCCTGGGCCATCGACCCGGCCCCGACCAGCGTCTTCCCGGCGCCGCAGGGCAGGACGACGACGCCCGAGCCGCCGTGCCAGAAGTTCTCCACGGCCTGCTTCTGGTACGGCCGGAGCGCCCAGCCGTCCTCGGCCAGCTCGATCTCGTGGGCCTCGCCGTCGACGTACCCGGCGAGGTCCTCGGCCGGCCAGCCCAGCTTCAGCAGCGTCTGCTTGATCTGCCCGCGCTCGGAGGGGTGCACGGCGACCGTGTCCGGGTCGATGCGGGCGCCGACCAGGGGCGTGATCCGCTTCGACCGGAGGATCTCCTCCAGCACCGGGCGGTCGGTGGTGGTCAGCACCAGCCCGTGCGCCGGGTGCTTGGACAGGGTGAGACGGCCGTAGCGGTCCATCGTCTCGGCGATGTCGACGAGCAGCGCGTGGGGCACGGGGTAGCGGCTGTACTGCACGAGCGCGTCCACGACCTGCTCGGCGTCGTGGCCGGCCGCGCGGGCGTTCCACAGGCCCAGCGGGGTCACGCGGTAGGTGTGGATGTGCTCCGGCGCCCGCTCCAGTTCGGCGAACGGGGCGATGGACCGGCGGCAGTCGTCGGCCTGCTCGTGGTCGACTTCCAGGAGCAGGGTCTTGTCGGACTGGACGATCAGCGGACCATTCACGCGCGGCACCCTTTCTGTGGCCGGAGGACTCGGACGGCTCGACAGCGCGACGCCTCGGCCAAACGTCCAGTGTGCCTGATCGACCGGGTCGGGTGGTGTGATCTGCGCGTCCGGTCGTACTGAATGCCTATTCATCCCAACGTGTGGTGTGAATTCAGTTTTTCCATCGCGGTCCCGAAGAATGGCGAGGGTGCAGAACCCGACGACCACCACGCTCGGATACGCCCTGTTCGCCACCCGCTGGCTCCAGGCCCCGTTGTACTTCGGGCTGGTGGCGGCCCAGGGCGTCTACGTCTACAAGTTCTTCAAGGAGCTGTGGACCTTAATCCTGATGTGCGTGAGCGGGCACGCCACCGAGACGTACGTGATGCTCGCGGTGCTCAAGCTGGTCGACGTCGTCATGATCGCCAACCTGCTGATCATGGTGATCGTCGGCGGCTACGAGACCTTCGTCTCGCGCATCGGCCTCCAGGGCCACCGTGACCAGCCCGAATGGCTCTCACACGTCAATTCCAACGTACTGAAGGTCAAGCTCGCCACGGCGATCGTGGGCATCTCCTCCGTGCACCTGCTCCAGATGTTCGTGGACGTCCACCACACCTCCCGGCACGCCCTGCTGTGGGGGACGGTGATCCACATGGCGTTCATCGCCTCGGCGGCGATCCTCGCCTACATGTCGGGCCCGATGGTCGCCCAGGCCGGCCACAGCCGGCCCGCTCACACGCAGGTCGAGCGTCCACGGGGTGGCGACCACGAAGACCGGCATCAGGTGAACCCGGAACCCGAGGCGCCGCCGGTCACCGCCGCCCTCCCACGTCAGCCCGACCCGGACGCCGACGCCGAGGCCCGGATCCGCGCCGCCGGATTCCCCGCGCGCAAGCTGCTGGAGGACTTCGACGAGCAGCATCCCCGGGGCTTCGACCGGGAGGCCGTGGCGCGGCTCGGCAAGGCGGACTTCGTCACCGCCCGGCGCAACGTCGTCCTCGTCGGCCCGCCCGGCACCGGCAAGACCCACCTGGCCGTCGCCCTGGGCGTTCGTGCCTGCCAGGCCGGGCACCGGGTGCTGTTCGCGACCGCCGCCGAGTGGGCCGCCCGGCTTGCGGACGCCCGGGCCGCCGGCCGGCTCGACGCGGAGCTGACCGCGCTCGACGATCACCCCCTCCTGATCGTCGACGAGGTCGGCTACACGCCTTTCGACCCGGCGACCGCGGGCCTGTTCTTCCAGCTCGTGGCCCACCGCTACGAGCGGGCCTCGCTGATCGTGACCGGCGACCGGCCGCTCGGCCGCTGGGACGAGGTCTTCGGCCCGTCCGCCCCGGCGCTGACGGACCGGCTCGCCCATCACGCCGACATCGTGCGGCTGGACGGCGACAGCTACCGGACGCGCCGGGCTACTTCAGCGTGGGCAGACTGACGTTCTGGACCAGCGGCCCTTCGATCGTGACCCCCTCGGTGACCAGCGGCTCCACGGCAGCGACCGGCAGGGGGAGTGGCAGCGCGGGGGCCGCGGCGGCCGAGGGCGCGAGCGCCCCCACGAGCGCGACGGCACAGAGAGCGGCGGCGGGCAGGTTCTCACGCATGGGGACGGCAGGGCCTTTCAGAGACGGACATCAGGGGACGGCGGCCACCGCACCGCGAGCCGGCCCGGGGACGCCTGGGCCGACCCGATGGGTGCACGGGAGCGGATCAGATCTGCGGTGTCTCGAGGACGAGACCGGCGACGTCGATGTTCACCGCGGAGGCCGGGGTGGCGAGCCCCCCGAACGTCATCAGGGCGGCGGCGGCGAGGACGGCGGCGACTCGGCGGACAGCGCGCATGCGCGGACTTCCTTTCGGCGGTGCTCACAGGACACCCGGTGGCTGCCCTCGCGCGCCCGCCGTGATGCGGCACGCCCGGGAAGGTCGCCCGAGCGTGGGAAATCCCCGGCGTGGCGTGCATGAACGCCCGCCTGCACCCGAACGGGTGACGGCCCGCGAGCTGCGGTCAGCCCGCGTCGTCCGCCAGCTCCGCGACCCCGGTGATCCGGTGCAGCGGATACGTACGGACCTCGTCCGCGGTGTGGTCGTACGCCGTGACGAAGCCGCCCTCGACGCGGATCGGGGCGATGACCCGCTGGCTGGCGGCGCCCTCGGCGTTGACATAGCCGATCCACAGGGCCTCGCCGGTGAGGACGGCGGCCTGCATGGTCGCGAGGGTCTCGGCGGCACCGGTGCGGGGCAGCTCGCCGTTGGCCGCCGGAGCCGTGCCGGGCTTGCGGGGGGTGGTGGAGGCGAGGTCGCCGGCCCGGATGGCGCGCAGCGCGGCCGCGAGGAGGGTGTCGTCGGGGACCGGCGGGCCGTCCGGCACCGGCTCGGGCGCGGTGCGCGGCGGGGTGCGGTGGGCCAGGGCGCGGGTGATCAGCACATCGCCCTCGGCGGACTCGGCGGCCGGCGCGAACCCCATCGCCCGCAGGCCCTCCAGGAGTCCGGCGGGGTCGGTCTGTGCGGCCAGCACGGTCGGGGCGAGCCGGCGCAGCCCCAGCCCGGCGGCCCGCTTGTCGGCGAGGATCTCGCTGAGCACCGCGTCGTCGTCGCAGCGCACGTACGCCGAGGCCGCCCCGACCCGGAGGTGCCCGTGCCGCCGGGCCACGTCGTCGATCAGGTAGGCGAGCGGCTGCGGCACCGGCGTGCGGGAGTGCGCGGTGAGGAAGGCGTGCAGGTCGGAGGCGGCCTGCCCGGCGTCCAGGGCCCGTCGCACCGAGCCGGGCGTGAACCGGTAGACGGTCGCCCCGCCCTTGGACTCGACGTCGGCCAGCACGCCCAGCATGTCCGCGAGCGGCCGTTGCAGGGGGCCGGGCGCCACCGCCGTCAGGTCGGCCTGGAGCAGCACGTGGTCCAGCGGCTCGGGCAGCAGTGGCGCCAGCAGCCGGGCCGCGGCGGCGGAGGCCACGGCCTGTTCGGCGGGGGAGAGGGCGGTGAGCGGGGCGGCGCGGTGATGGTGGTGGACGGGCAGTTTGTCCCCCGGTCCGGTGGGTTCCGCGTCCGGGACCGGCGCGGGAGCCGCGGGCGCGCCCAGCAGGGCCCGGCCCTGCGCCGACAGCGCGCCCCGGCCCGTGACGCCCAGCAGCTCCGCCTCGGACAGCGCCCACTCGGCGAGCCGGCCGCGCAGATCGTCCTCGCGCCGGTCGCCGCGCAGAGGCCGCTCCCAACGCAGCCGGGCCAGCACCGAGGCGGCGGCGGGCGCGGCGCCCTCCGGCAGCCCGGCCAGCAGCGCCAGCACCCGGTGCCGCACCTCGGGCGCGGCCGAGCGGTCCAGGCCCGGCCCGAGCGCCGACAACGTACGGTCCTTCGCGTCCCGCCCGCCCACCAGACCGGCCGTGCGGGTCGCCGCGAGCCAGGCCGTGACCAGCCGCGACCAGCGCTCGGCGGCGGGCAGTTCCAGCCACTCGTCGTACGCCGGGGTCGCCGCGTACCGCTCGTCGGCCTCGCCGTCCGAGGCGATCAGGCCCGCGGCGTACGCCAGCTCCACCCAGAACGCGGCGACCGGCTCCGGCACGTCGAGCGCGACGGCGGTCCGCTTCAGGTCGCGCACGCTGAGCCCACCGGCCCGCAGCACCGCGGGCCCGCCCTCGTCCCAGTCCTTCAGCAGCTCCTCGACGGTCGCGAGCGCGGTGTACGCCTGCCCGGCCGCCGCGCTGTCCACAACCTGTGGACGGTGAACGGCCGCCGTCTCCACGACCGGCGGCACGGGCTCGGGCGCCCGGTGCGCCAGGCCCCGCCGCAGATGCAGGGCGACCTCGCGCGGCAGGACGACCGTCCCGGGCGCCGTCGGCAGCAGCAGCCCGCGGTCCAGCAGCCAGCGCAGCCGGGGCGCCGGATCGGCGGTGACCTGCCCGTACGGCGGCCCCCACACCAGGCGTTCCAGCACGTCGAGGGAGTCGGGCGGGGCGGCGGCGAGCAGCGCTGCCATCCGCGCCCGGTCCGTGAACAGCCCGGCCAGGGCGCTCACCGCGGAGACCGAGTCGTGCGTCGAGGCCAGTCCGGCGGCGGTGACGATCTCCTGGATCCGCCCCGGTGACATCCCGGCGGTGGCCTCCTGGACCGTCGGGCCGAGCCCGGTCGGCGAGGGGTGCTGCGGCGAGGGCGCCAGCAGTTCACGCGCCGTGCGCACCAGCCGCAGCCGGTCGTCGTCGCCCCACACCAGGGCCTGCTCGCGCAAGCCGTTCAGGGCGTGCGGCAGCGCGGCGACGACGGCAGGGTCGGCGTCGTCCCCGGCCATGAGCCCGAGCAGTTCGCCGTATGTCGCCGGGTCCGCCGCCACGGCCAGCGCCTCCGCCGTCTGGAGCGCGAACCGGTCCAGCCGCTCCAGGGCCCGCACGACCGAGGCGCGGGTGCCGGCCCGGGTCGCGAGCTGGGTGAGGTCGGTGGGGACGGGCGTGATGAGATCCGGGCGGCTGCGCAGGAGCGCGCCCAGCGAAGCGTCGCCCCGCGCACGGAGCGCTTCCGCGAGGGAGCGGGGGGCCGGGGGCCTGTCCTCGGTGCTCATCCGGTCCACGGTAGCGGGTCGCCTCCCCGGCCCGGGTGGACTGTGCGCCGCCTCGCCCCCGTACGCGGGACGGGGTTTTGGCCGCTTCGTGGGCACTCGCGGTACCGTCGTGCGACGGCGTCACGCAACGCACCCGCCCCGGAGGGGACTTCGTGGGGATTGAGAGCGACCAGGTCGTTTACGAGTATCTGAGCCGCGTCGGCGACGTGGCCCAGCAGCGGCAGTTGTCGTCGGCCACCCGTATGCGTCTGGTCGCGGACCTGCGCAACGAGATCGACAAGCGCCGTGCGAAGGCCACCGTCGACTCGCCCGCCGCCGTCCGCCGCATCCTGTCCCGCCTGGGCAGCCCCGACGACGTCGTGACCGCGGCGGCGGACGGTACGGGCGCAGAGCCGCGCGGCGCCGCCCCCGCCTCCGTCCCCGTGCAGCGCGAGGCCGAGCCGGAGGAGCGGGCGAAGGGCGTCATGCGGCGCGTCGTGCCGCGTCCCCGGCCGGCCCGGTCCGTCGAGGAGCCGCATCCCGCGCCCTCCGACGGCCCGGCCCCGCCGCACCTGGCCGCCGGGCACGAGCTCGGCGACAGTGCGCTCCAGCCGGACTGGTGGCGGGTGGACAGCAGCCCCTTCGGCGTGGGCGACGAGGTGCCGGGGTTCGTGGGCGGCGTGGAGGTGCCGGACCTGCTGAAGCCGCCGGCGCCGCGCAAGCCGGAGAAGGAGAAGCCGGACGCCGAGGAGACCGCCCCGGTCGTCGAAACGGCCGAGGTGACCGAGAAGGGCGGCCGTCGGCTCCCGCGCCTGGCCGGCACGAACTGGAGCAACCCGCTCCTTCTGATCGCCGCGGGCCTCCTCGTCGCCGGTGCCGTGCTCGGCAACTGGTTCGTCCTCCTGCTCGGCTGGCTCATCGCCTACGCCTCCCGCCGCCTCACCCAGGCCGAGACGAAGTGGGCGGTCGTCATCCTGCCGAGCCTCTCCGTGGTGGGGGGCCTGGTCTGGCTGTGGGGGCGGATGAACGGCCGCTGGGGCGACCCGATCGCCGAGGGCCACATGAACGCCGCGGTGGCGGAGACCTGGCCGTGGGTGGTCAGGGGCGCGGCGGTGGCGTCGGCCCTGTTCCTGGTGTGGCGTTCACAGCGCTCGCGCTAGGTCGTGTCAGCAAAGTCCCGTCGTCCGCCCGGGGGGGCAGGCGGGACTTTGCGGACACGACCTAGAGCCCCACAGCCGGACGCCTGGCGTTCACACCGGCTGGGCACAATGGCCCATATGGCCTTCATGACCCCGCCCGCGCTCACCGTCGGCTTCGACCTCGACATGACCCTCATCGACTCCCGGCCCGGCATCCGCGCCTGCTACCGGGCGCTGTCCGAGCGCACGGGGACGTACATCGACGCCGACCTGGCGGTCACGCGGCTCGGGCCGCCGCTGGCCGAGGAGCTGATCAACTGGTTCCCGGCCGAGGAGGTCGCGGCCATGGCGGACCTGTACCGGGAGATGTATCCGGCCATCGCCATCACCGAGACCCCGGCGATGACCGGCGCCCGGGAGGCCATCGCGGCCGTACGGGAGGCCGGCGGACGCGCGCTGGTCGTCACCGCCAAGTACGAGCCCAACGCCAAGCTGCACCTCGCCCACCTGGGAATGGAGCCCGACGCCGTCATCGGCGACCTGTGGGCCGAGCAGAAGGCGCAGGCCCTGCGGGAGCACGACGCGGGCGTCTACGTCGGCGACCACGTCGGAGACGTCCGCGGCGCCCGGACCGCCGGGGCGCTCTCGGTCGCCGTGGCCACCGGCCCCTGCCCGGAAGAGGAACTGCGCGCGGCGGGCGCCGACGTCGTCCTCACCGATCTGACCGAATTCCCGCGGTGGCTTTCGGACTACCGTCCCGCGCGCGCCTGACGGCGGCCCGCCGCCACGGAACGCAGTACTCCCGCACCGGCCATCAGGAATCCGACGGCCATGAGCATGCTCAATCCGAACATGTACGTCGGAAAGGGAGTCGTCCCGAGGAACAGCGGGGCGACCGTGACCAGTGTGGCCAGGGCACCGATGAAGAAGACGACGGCTCCGGCACGGACCAGGCGGTCACCGGGAGCGGCGGAATTCGTTTGGGTTTTGTCACGCACCCGACCAGGGTAGTTCCCAGCGCGAAGGAACAACCGGGTGACGTCTTGTCACCGGCTGCAAGAGCATTAGCCTGGGTACCGGCGGGTCCGTACGACCCGCCCAAGTGCTATCAAGAGCCGTTTTCAGAAGCAGTTTTCCGACGAGTACGAGGACGAGGACAGACGTGCCTACCGGCAAGGTCAAGTGGTTCAACAGCGAGAAGGGCTTCGGCTTTCTCTCCCGCGACGACGGCGGTGACGTCTTCGTCCATTCCTCGGTCCTCCCCGCCGGAGTCGAGACGCTCAAGCCGGGTCAGCGCGTGGAGTTCGGCGTCGTCGCCGGGCAGCGCGGCGACCAGGCCCTGTCCCTGACGATCCTGGACCCGACCCCGTCCGTCGCCGCCGCGACCCGGAAGAAGCCGGACGAGCTGGCCTCCATCGTCCAGGACCTGACGACCCTCCTGGAGAACATCACGCCGATGCTGGAGCGCGGCCGCTACCCCGAGAAGACCGCCGGCAAGAAGATCGCCGGCCTGCTCCGCGCGGTCGCCGACCAGCTGGACGTCTGAGACCTCAGGGAAAGCGCAGCGCGTCCGGGCCGAGGGGCGGTACGAGTCCCTCGGCCGCCGCGCGTGTCAGCAGCCCGCGTACGGCCGCGTAGCCGTCCTCGCCGAGGTCCGCGGTGAACTCGTTGACGTACAGACCGATGTGCTGGTCGGCGACGGCCGGGTCCATCTCCTGGGCGTGCTCCATGACGTACGGCCGGGACGCCTCGGGATCGTCCCAGGCGGCGCGCACGGACGTGCGGATCGAGTCGGCCAGCAGCCGCAGCTTCTGCTCGCCCAGCGACCGCTTGGCGATGATCGCGCCCAGCGGGATCGGCAGCCCCGTGGTGTGCTCCCAGTGCTCGCCCATGTCCGCGAGCTTGTGCAGCCCGTAGTTCCGGTACGTGAAGCGCGCCTCGTGGATCACGAGCCCCGCGTCGACCTTGCCGTCCCGCACGGCCGGCATGATCTCGTGGAACGGCATGACGACGATCTCGCCGACCCCGCCCTCCAGCGTGTCCGCGGCCCACAGCCGGAACAGCAGATAGGCGGTGGACTTCTCACTGGGCACCGCGACGGTCCGCCCGGTGAGGTCGACGTCCGCCTCCCGCGTCAGCACCAGCGGCCCGCAGCCCCGCCCCAGCGCGCCCCCGCAGGGCAGCAGGGCGTAGTCGTCGAGGACGTAGGGCAGCACCGCGTACGACACCTTCAGCACGTCGAACTCGCCGCGCTCGGCCATGCCGTTGGTGATGTCGATGTCGGCGAAGGTCACATCGAGGGCGGGAGCGCCGGGGACGCGGTCGTGGGCGAGGGCGTCGAAGACGAACGTGTCGTTCGGGCAGGGCGAGTAGGCGATCTGCAGCTCAACTGTCATGCCGGTTCCAACCCTCCAGTACGGGCGCGAGCTTCCCGAACCCCTCGGTCAAGGCTGCCAGAGCGTCGCCGATCCGCCATGCGGCGCGGTCGCGCGGCCCGACGGGATTGGAGATCGCTCGGATCTCCAGCACGGGCACCCCCTGCGCGGCGGCGGCCACGGCGACGCCGAAACCCTCCATGGCCTCGGCGAGGGCGGTGGGATGCCGCTCCCGCAGCGCGGCGGCCCGGACGGCCGTCCCGGTCACGGTCGACACGGTGAGCACGGCCCCGGTCCTCGCCCCGGTGCTCTCGGCGGCCCGCCGGACCAGATCCGCCGGGGGCTCGTGCCTGACGGTCCCGAACCCGAGCTCGGTCACCGGAAGGAACCCGTCCTCGGTCTCGGCCCCCAGATCGGCCGCGACGATGTCGTCGGCGACGACGAGCGACCCCAGGGGCGCCCCGGGCTGGAACCCGCCCCCGATCCCGGCCGACACGACCAGACCGTAGGGCGTGCCCCGCAGGGCGGCGGCGGTGAGGGCGGAGGCGGTGGAGGCGGCGGCGAACGCGGGTCCCACGCCGACGGCGATCACATCGAACGAACGCCCGGCGGCGCCGAGTACCGCTTCATCGGACCCCGGGGGCACCCCCAGGCCCGCAGCCACAGCGTCCCTCTCCACAGAGACAGCCGTGGCCACCAGAACCCGGCCGAGCCCAGCGGCAGCGATCAGGCGTCCTTCTTGAGCTTGAAGTTCCAGAGCCCGGAGGTGTCCTTGTCGCCTTCCTTGATGGAGACCAGCGTCGAGTTGCCCTGCGCGCCGTACTGGGCGTTGAAGAACACGCTGCCCGGAATCGTGCGGTAGGTCTTCGTGCTGGAGTCGGTCAGCGGCTGACCGTTCATCAGGATCGTCCAGCCGTTGTCGGCGATCTCGGGATCGACGCCGAAGCGCACCGTCTCGTCGGGGTCGACGGAGATGCTCTTGATGCCCTTGTCCTTCAGGCACCCGGCGAGGTCGGACGGCTTCAGGGCGTCGCCCTCGCCGCCGCAGGTGGCCTCGGAGTTCACCGAGTCGCTGCCCACGGTGACCGTGGCGATCGGCGTCGGCTTGTCACAGGCCGACAGGACGAGCAGTCCGGCGGATACGACGCCGGCGACGGCGACGGCGCGGCGGCGTCGCACAACGGATTGCAACGTGTTCATGGGCGAAGGCTATAGGGCACACGGGTCGCACCGCCCACGCGGGGTACGGCTCCCCCGGAGATCCATCAGAAGGGCCCTACCGGGGATCGATCGGGCGGGCTCTACCCGGGATCGATCGGGCGGGCTCTACCGGGGATCGATCGGGCGGGCTCTACCCGGGATCGATCGGGCGGGCTCTACCGGGGATCGATCAGGCGGGCCCTACGCGACACGCGCCCGCCCCGAGCCCCCGCGCCGCGCCGAGCCGATCAGCCCCCGCACGGTCGTCAGCCACCCCACGCCGACGATCGCGGCGCCCACCGCCAGCCCGGCCGTGCCGTTGAGCGGCATCGCGATGCCGATCGCCCCGCCCAGCACCCAGGACATCTGCAGCAGCGTCTCCGAACGGGCGAAGGCCGACGTGCGAACGCTCTCGGGCACGTCCCGCTGGATCAGCGCGTCCAGCGACAGCTTGGCCAGGGCCTGCGCGAACCCGGCGATCGCCGCCAGAGCGGCCACCAGCACCGCGCCGAAGAACGCCGCTGCCAGGATCGCCGCACCCGCCACGCACGCCACCACCGTCACGATGATGATCTCCGGCGCCCGGGACCGCAGCCACGCCCCTACGGCCGTACCGAGCGCGTTCCCCACGCCCGCCGACACGCCCACTATCCCCAGCGACACGGCGGCGCTCTGGCCGGAGACCGGGTGCTCGCGCAGCAGGAACGCCAGGAAGAAGATCAGGAACCCGGTCAGACAGCGGATGGCGGCGTTGGCGGCCAGGGCGTGGGTGACGGCCGGGCCGACCGTGCGCAGCCCGGGGCGCTTGACGGGCTGCCGGTGCGGGCCGTGCAGGTGCTGCTCGTCCGCCGCCAGCAGGGCACGGTCCTCGCCCTTGGCGGAGTCGACCTTCGGCGGCAGCCTGAACGACAGGAACGTTCCCGCTACGAAGAGCACGAAGGCGCCGATGAGGGGCCAGCGCGGTCCGATCTGCTGGAGCCCGGCGCCGACCGGCGCGGCGATGCCGGTGGCGAGGAGCCCGCCGAGGGTGACGCGCGAGTTGGCCTTCACCAGGGAGAAGCCGGGCGGCAGCAGCCGGGGCACGACGGCGCTTCTGACCACGCCGTACGCCTTCGAGGACACCAGGACGCCCAGCGCGGCCGGATACAGCTCCAGGCCGCCGGTGACGACCGCGCTCGACAGGACGATCGCGAGCAGCGCCCGGGCGAGCATCGCGCAGGCCATCGCCGCGCGGCGGCCGTGCGGGACGCGGTCGAGGAGGGGGCCGACCACCGGCGCGAGGAGGGTGAAGGGCGCCATGGTGATGGCGAGGTACAGCGCGACCCGGCCCCGGGCCTCGTCGGTCGGCACGGAGAAGAACACGGTCGACGCGAGGGCGACGGTGATCATCATGTCTCCGGCGCCGTTCACACCGTGCAGTTCGATCAGCTTGCCGAGGCCGGACTCGCCGGCGCCGTGCGCGTGGGTGGCCTTGCGGATGCCGCGGGCCGTGCCGGTCACGGGGAGGTGCAGGGCACGGCCGACCGCACGGAAGGAGCCGCCCAGACGGCCCGGTCCGTTCAGTCGGCTGCTTCCCTTGACCCCTTTCGACCCACCGGTCCCGGTGGCGCCCGGGGGTGTCTTCGCGGCTGCCACGACGTCATAGTGCCCCGATAAGGCCGTGGGTAGTGCCATTACCGCTTGTATAGGGCCTGTGGGGTGACTGTCCGGGGTGGCGGTCCGGGCCGGGTGGGCGGTGCAACAGGACCGTCGGTGTACGCGAAGTGGGGCGGAAGGGTAGCGTGCGTATCTCAGCCATCCCGCAAAATGGATGAAGGATGTCGACGCGGTCCCCCGGTCCGCTCCGTCCGCCCCCGCGCTGGGAGTGGCGCACTCGTGAGACGGCGTATGGAGAGAAGCGATACCTGTGAGCGCAGCGACAACGCGAAGCCGCACCCCTGACCGTCTGTGCGCCGAGGCCGTCGACCTCGCACGCGCCGCAGCCGAGGAGGCCGCCGCGCCGGGCATCGTCGGCGAGCACGTGGGGGTGGTCTCCGAGGGGGACCGCGTCGTCACGCACTTCTTCCAGTGCCTGGAACTCGGATACCGGGGCTGGCGCTGGGCCGTGACGGTGGCCCGGGCGTCCCGGGCGAAGATCGTCACGGTGGACGAGGCCGCGCTGCTGCCCGGCCCGGACGCGGTGCTGGCGCCCGAGTGGGTGCCGTGGAGTGAGCGGCTGCGGCCCGGCGACATGGGGCCGGGCGACCTGCTGCCCACCGACGCCGAGGATCTGCGGCTGGAGCCGGGCTACTCGGGTGAGGACGAGCCGGCGCCGAAGTCGCCCGTGTCACACGAGATGGCCGACCTGGTGGAGTCCGAGGACGCGGACCTCACCACGGGCACGCCGTCCGGTTTCGCCGGCACCCCCTCCCGCGGTTCGATCCCGGCCGTCGCCGAGGAACTGGGCATGCGCCGGGCCCGCGTCCTGTCCCGCTACGGCCTGCATGCCGCGGCCGACCGCTGGGAGGAGGCGTTCGGCCCCAAGACGCCCATGGCCCAGGCGGCCCCCGCCCCCTGCGTCAGCTGCGGCTTCCTCGTCCCCATCGGCGGCTCCCTCGGCCAGGCCTTCGGCGCCTGCGCCAACGAGTTCTCCCCGGCCGACGGCCGCCTGGTCTCCCTCGCCTACGGCTGCGGCGGCCACTCCGAGGCCGCGGTCATGCCCCGCCCGCCCCAGCCG
>NZ_JAIGQA010000157.1:0-19247 GCF_019733245.1 Streptomyces sp. WAC04114 | reverse complement strand
TTCATAGTGTTTCGGTGGTTATAGCGTAGGGGAAACGCCCGGTTACATTCCGAACCCGGAAGCTAAGCCTTACAGCGCCGATGGTACTGCAGGGGGGACCCTGTGGGAGAGTAGGACGCCGCCGAACAATCATTGAAAGGGTTGGACCCGAAACTTCGGTTTCGGGTCCAACCCTTTTTTGTTGTGCGTCACTTGAAGTTCACGTTGCGCAACGAGCATCCACAGCATGGGTACTGCTGCAATGCTCAGGGCCGCCGGCGTCGGACTCGGTGACGAGGTCGTCGTGCCGGCCTTCGGGAACGTCGAGGTCGCAGAGGCCGTGGCCATGGCCGGGGCGGTGCCGGTGTTCGCCGACATAGACCCCGCCACCTACTGCCTCGACCCCGCTGCCGTGGAAACGTCGGTCACCTCGCGAACCGCGGCCGTCGTGGTCGTACACCGCTTCGGCCGGCTCGCCGACATCGCGCGGCTGCACGCCGTGGGTCAGCGGCACGGACTGCTGGTGCTGGAGCAGGGTGAGTCCGAGGCGCCGTACGACGAGATAGCCCAGCGCCGGGAGCGCGCCGCCTATCTCGATACGAAGCTGAGGGGTGTGCGGACGCCGGACGACGGCGACGGACACACCTACCAGCAGTACGTCGTGCGGGTTCCGGGCAATGGGCGACCCGATCGCGATGCCTTCGCGCGGGCCGTGCGTGCCAAGGGAGTTGGATGCCGGGTGCCGGTGAAGACGCCCGTGCACCGGCTGCCCGAATTCCGGCGGTGTGTTTCGCTGCCGGAGACCGAGCGGGCTTCCGACGAGACGCTCGCGCTGCCCGTGGACGCGTCTTTGACCAAGCGGGACATGCAGCGGATCGTGTCCGCCTGTAACGCCCTCGGAGGGCTTCTCCAGCCCGCCTTCTGACGTGGTTGGGAGCACGGGTCCGTTCGGGGTATGATCTATTCCGTTGCCGCGGGGGAGACCTCGCAAAGCAACAGGCCCCTATAGCTCAGTCGGTAGAGCGTCTCCATGGTAAGGAGAAGGTCAGCGGTTCGATTCCGCTTGGGGGCTCAAACAAAAGGCCCCACCCTCACGGGTGGGGCCTTTTCCGTTCTCCTAGTCCTTGTGGAGACCCGGGACACGCATCGCCAGGATCGCCATGTCGTCCGAAGGGGCGTCCGACGCGAAGCGTTCCACCGCGCGCATGATGCGGGCCGCGACCGCCCCGGCCGTGAGGCCCGTGCAGGTCGTGAGGACGTCGGCGAGGCCGTCGTCGCCGAGCATGCGGGCGCCCTCACGGCGTTCGGTGACACCGTCCGTGACGCACAGCAGGACGTCGCCCGGGTCGAGGGTGACGGTCTGCTCGTAGAGCTCCAGGTCCTCGATGACGCCGAGGAGCGGCTGGGGCTCCGCGGCCGGTTCGACCGAGCCATCCTGGCGCAGGCGCAGCGGGAGCGGATGGCCCGCGCAGACCACCTTCAGTTCCGCGCTGCCGTCCTCCTGCGGGCGCATCTCGCCGTAGAGGAGGGTGAGGAAGCGGCTGCGGGCGCCTTCGTCGAGGATCGCGGAGTTGAGGCGCTCCAGGACCGTCGGGCCGCTGAGGCCCTCGCGGGCCAGGAGGCGCAGGGCATGGCGGGCCAGGCCGGTGACCGCTGCCGCGTTCGGACCCGTGCCGCAGACGTCGCCGATGGCGAAGCCGTAAGCGCCGTCGCGGATGGGGAAGACGTCGTAGAAGTCGCCGCCGACCTCGTTGCCCTCGCCGGCCGCGCGGTAGATGACCTCGACCTCGACGCCGTCGATGGGCGGCAGCTCCGGTGGCAGGAGGCTGCGCTGGAGGGACTGGCTGATCGCGGTGCGCTCCGAGTAGAGGCGGGCGTTGTCCAGGGCCAGGGCGGCTCGGCGGGAGAGGTCCTCGGCGAGTTCCAGGATCTCCTGGCGGAAGTGCTCGTCGGTGGGCTTGCCGAGGGTGAGCATGCCGATGACGCGGTTGCGGGCGACCAGCGGGAGGACAACTGTCTCGCCGCCCACGGCGGATGCCGTGGCGAGGGTGGGGCCGATGCCGGGGGTGACCTGGCGGGTCGGGCTGCCGCTGAGGCCGAGGCTGCGCATGGAGCTGCGCAGGGCCGCCTGGTGGGCCACCTCGCCGGGGGCCGTCCAGACGCGGGCGCCGGGGGTGGGGACCGGGTCGGGCGCGGGGACCTTCGTCAGCAGGGACTTGATGCCGTCGATGAGTTCCTCGTCCTCGTGCAGGACGTAGGAGAGGTAGGGCTCGGAGGCCTGGTCGGCGATCGTGTAGACGGCGCACCAGGTGGCGAGGGTCGGGACGGTCATCTGGGCCATCAGGGCCAGGGTCTGGTCGCGGTCCAGGGTGCCTGCCAGCAGGTCGGAGGCCTCGACGAGGAAGCTGAGGGAGCCGCGACGCAGGCGCTCCAGTTCGCCCAGACGGGCCGATTCGACGGCGAGGGCGATGCGGTCGGCGGCGAACTGCAGGCGCAGGGCCTCTTCGTTGGAGTATCTGGCGGGGGCTTCCGCGGCGACGCCGAGAGAGCCGGTGAGGCGGCCCTCGACCTTCAGGGGCACCGTGACGACGGAGCGCATGCCCGTGCCGTTCAGGAGCGGGACCGCGCCGGGCACCGCTGTGAGGTCGTCGTGGACGGCGGGCATGCGGGCCGAGCCGTAGCGGCCGGGGCCGGCCTCGACGGGGACGCGGGCGAAGCGCTGGCGGGCGGAGGGGAGGCCGGTGGAGGCACGGACCTCCAGCTCCGTCTCGTCGTCGGTGGCCAGCAGGAGGAACGCCGAGTCGCCGTCGAGCATGTCGCGGGCGCGTTCGACGGTGCGCTGCAGGAGGCCGTCGAGGTCGTCCGGGGCGGGGGAGCCGATGAAGACCTCGAACGGGTCGGTGCCCTGGCCCTCGGAGCCGGTCGAGGTGTCGGAGGCGGGGACGCGCGAGGGCGTCTGCAGAACTGCCCGTTCGTGGTCCCGTACGAGGAGGCAGACGGTTGACGGCTCGCCGCCGGTGTCGCGGACGCGCAGGTGGGAGGCGTAGACGGGGGTGACGCGGCCGGTGGCGGTGCGGATGCCGTAGCTGCCCTCCCAGCGGGAGAGGCGGAGGGCCTCGGCGATGCCGGTGCTGGTGCCGGGGGTGTGCGGCCAGGCGGCGAGGTCGGTGAGGGGCTTGCCGGTGACCTGCTCGGCCGGGTAGCCGAAGAGTTCCTCGGCGTCCTCGTTCCAGGCGGAGATGTGGCCGGTGCGGTCGATCTGGACGACGGCCACGCGGACCCGGCCGTCGGCGAGGGGGAGGAGCTCGGAGGGGAGGGCCGGTCCGGCCGCGCGGGTGCCCACCGTGCGTGCGGGCAGGTCCAGTTGGAACCAGACGGTCTTGTGGGTGGGGGTGTACTCGACGCCCCAGCGGCCGGCGAGGGCCGCGCACAGCTGCAGGCCCCGGCCGCCCTCGCGGTCGGGGCTGCCCATGTTGATGGCGGTGCCCTGGAGGGGGATCTCGCGCTCGGGGTAGCGGTCGGCCACCTCGATGCGGGCGCCCTCGTCGCTGCGCAGGCACAGCACGTCGGCCGAGGTGCCGGCGTGGACGACGGCGTTGGTCACGAGTTCGCTGGTGAGAACGACGGCGTCGTCGACGATGTCGGCGAAGCCCCAGCCCTGGAGGGTATCGCGTACGAAGGAGCGGGCGCTCGCGACCGATCGGCCGACGGGCTCGAAACTGGCGGCCGCGCGCGCGGTGATCACAGAACTCCTCGACCGGTTCTCGACGTGCTGGGCTGCGTGGCCGACCGGCTCGCGCCGCTGTTGCGGCAGGGCGCCCGTCGGCCGGGGGTCCGGGGGCTGTCCCCCCGGGATCAGTCCGGTGGTCATGTGTGCGGCCGCCCCTCCGATGCCCGCTCGTCTTCGTGCCACCGCCCAGGCCGGACGGACCGGCGCGGCTGGACAGCCGGATGCAAGGTTACTTACCTTCGCGGTCCATGCGGATGCCGGTCTGCAGTGTTTCCGTCCGGAGGGTGTGCGGACGATGTGCGAAGCTGCCGAACTGTTATGGCCTGGTTCGGGCAGGGTGAAACACTGGGCAAGCTTCCTGTGAAGGTCCGGGCAGGCTGTGTGCCCGATGTCGACCTTGGGCAGCAGCCCCCTGGAAGACGGCCTGGTATGCAGGGCAGAGAATGCGCAGTAGTAACTGGTACGCCGAGCGTGGTACCGGAGCACAGCAGTGACGGTCGACCCCTGCGGGAGGGACACAGTGGAGTCTGGCGCAGCGACGCGTGGCAAGAAGGCGCGCGCGAAAGGCGGACAGTCCCCGATCAGCCAGGGCAAGGTGCGTGGCGGCACGACCGAGGTGGACACGGCGGCCCTGAACCGGCTGATGGCGGCCCTGGTGTCGATGCGGGACGGGAACTTCCGCAAGCGGTTGACGGTGTCCGGCGACGGCGTGATGGCCGAGATCGCGGCGGTCTTCAACGAGGTGGCCGACCGCAATCTGCATCTGACGGGTGAGCTGTCGCGGGTGCGGCGGATGGTGGGCCGCGAGGGCAAGCTCACCGAGCGGCTGGAGACGGGTGCCTGTGAGGGCTCCTGGGCGACGGCGATCGACAACTCGAACGCCCTGGTCGACGACCTGGTGCGGCCGGTTTCCGAGGTCGGCCGGGTGCTGTCCGCGGTGGCGGAGGGTGATCTGTCGCCGCGTATGGAGCTGCGGACGCAGGCGGCGGACGGGAACAGTCAGCCGCTGCGGGGCGAGTTCCTCAAGGTCGGGCGGACCGTCAACAACCTGGTCGACCAGCTGTCGACATTCACCGACGAGGTCACGCGTGTGGCCAGTGAGGTGGGCACGGAGGGCAAGCTGGGCGGGCAGGCCCGGGTGCGGGGCATGTCGGGTTCGTGGCGGGATCTGACGGACTCCGTCAACACCATGGCGAACCGGCTGACCGCCCAGGTGAGGGACATCGCGCTGGTGACGACGGCGGTCGCCAAGGGTGATCTGTCGCGGAAGGTCACGGTCCAGGTGGCCGGCGAGATGCTGGAGCTGAAGAACACCGTCAACACGATGGTCGACCAGCTCTCCGCGTTCTCCTCCGAGGTGACGCGTGTGGCCCGTGAGGTGGGCACCGAGGGCGCGCTCGGCGGTCAGGCGCAGGTGCCGGGCGTCGCCGGTGTGTGGAAGGAACTCACCGATTCGGTGAACACCATGGCCGGGAACCTCACGGCCCAGGTGCGCGGGATCGCGGAGGTGACGACCGCGGTGGCCAACGGTGACCTGTCGCGCAAGGTGACCGTGCCTGCGCGCGGAGAGGTTGCCCAGCTCGCCGACACGATCAACCAGATGACCGAGACGCTGCGGATCTTCGCGGACGAGGTCACGCGCGTGGCCAACGAGGTCGGGGCCGAGGGGCAGCTCGGCGGTCAGGCGAACGTGCCGGGCGCGGCGGGGACGTGGAAGGACCTCACCGATTCGGTGAACACGGTCTTCCGGAATCTGACCACTCAGGTGCGGGACATCGCCGCGGTGACGACGGCGGTGGCCAACGGCGACCTGTCGCAGAAGGTCACGGTGGACGTGGCCGGCGAGATGCTGGAGCTGAAGAACACCGTCAACACGATGGTGGATCAGCTGTCCTCCTTCGGTGCCGAAGTGACGCGTGTGGCGCGGGAGATCGGTGTCGAGGGTGAGCTGGGCGGCCAGGCGCAGGTGCCCGGCGCGGCGGGCACGTGGAAGGACCTGACGGACTCCGTCAACACGGCGTTCCGGAATCTCACCGGTCAGGTGAGGAACATCGCCCAGGTGACGACTGCGGTGGCCAACGGCGACCTCTCGCAGAAGGTCACCGTCGACGTCTCCGGTGAGATGCTCAAGCTGAAGAACACCGTGAACACGATGGTGGACCAGCTGTCGAGCTTCGCCGACCAGGTGACGCGGATGGCCCGGGACGTGGGCACGGAGGGCCGTCTGGGCGGGCAGGCCCGCGTGGACGGTGTCTCGGGCACGTGGAAGGAGCTCACCGACTCCGTCAACTCGATGGCCGGGAACCTCACTTCCCAGGTGCGCAACATCGCGCAGGTGACGACGGCCGTGGCCCGGGGTGACCTGTCCCAGAAGATCGACGTCGACGCGCGCGGCGAGATCCTGGAGCTGAAGAACACCATCAACACGATGGTCGACCAGCTCTCGGCGTTCGCCGACCAGGTGACGCGGGTCGCGCGCGAGGTGGGCACGGACGGCCGGCTGGGCGGTCAGGCGCAGGTGCCGGGTGTGGCCGGCGTGTGGCGTGACCTGACGGACTCCGTGAACGGCATGGCCTCCAACCTGACCGGCCAGGTGCGCAACATCGCCCAGGTGGCCACGGCCGTGGCCCGGGGTGACCTGTCCCAGAAGATCACCGTGGACGCACGCGGGGAGATCCTGGAGCTGAAGAACACCCTGAACACGATGGTGGATCAGCTGTCGTCGTTCGCCGAAGAGGTCACGCGTGTGGCCCGAGAGGTGGGTACGGAAGGCATCCTGGGCGGTCAGGCCGAGGTGCAGGGTGTCTCCGGCACCTGGAAGGACCTCACCCAGTCGGTGAACGGCATGGCGAACAACCTGACCATCCAGGTGCGCAACATCGCCGAGGTCACGACCGCGGTGGCCCGGGGCGATCTGTCGAAGAAGATCACCGTCGACGCCAAGGGCGAGATCCTCGAGCTGGTCACGACCGTCAACACGATGGTGGACCAGCTGTCCTCCTTCGCCGAGCAGGTGACCCGGGTGGCCCGTGAGGTGGGCACCGAGGGCATCCTGGGCGGCCAGGCGCACGTGCCGGGTGTCACGGGCATCTGGAAGGACCTGAGCGACAACGTCAACCTGATGGCGAAGAACCTCACCACTCAGGTGCGGAACATCTCCCAGGTCTCGGCGGCGGTCGCCAACGGTGACCTGACGCGGCAGGTCACCATCGAGGCGCGCGGTGAGGTCGCGCAGCTCGCCGACACCATCAACACGATGGTGAAGACGCTGAGTTCGTTCGCCGAGCAGGTCACGAAGGTGGCCCGTGAGGTGGGCACGGACGGCATTCTGGGTGGTCAGGCGCACGTGCCCGGTGTGGCCGGCACGTGGAAGGACCTCACCGAGTCCGTGAACCAGATGGCGTCCAACCTGACCGGTCAGGTGCGCAACATCGCCATGGTGACCACGGCCATCGCCAAGGGTGACCTGACGAAGAAGATCGACATCGACGCGCGCGGCGAGATCCTGGAGCTGAAGACGACCATCAACACGATGGTCGACCAGCTGTCGTCCTTCGCGGAGGAGGTCACCCGGGTCGCCCGTGAGGTGGGCACGGAGGGGCAGCTCGGCGGCCAGGCACGCGTGCGTGACGTGGACGGCACCTGGCGGGACCTGACGGAGTCGGTGAACGAGATGGCCGGGAACCTGACCCGGCAGGTGCGTGCCATCGCTCGCGTGGCGACCGCGGTGACCCGCGGCGATCTGAACCTCAAGATCGACGTGGACGCGTCCGGGGAGATCCAGGAACTCCAGGACTACATCAACAAGATGATCGCCAACCTGCGCGACACCACCATCGCCAACAAGGAGCAGGACTGGCTCAAGGGCAACCTGGCCCGGATCTCGGCCCTGATGCAGGGCCGCCGGGACCTGGAGGACGTGGCCTCGCTGATCATGAGCGAGCTGACACCGGTGGTCTCCGCGCAGCACGGGGCCTTCTTCGTGGCGATGCCGCTCGTCGACGGCGAGGACATGAGCGCCACCGACGAGGACCAGTACGAGCTGCGGATGCTCGGCAGTTACGGCTACTCGATGGGCTCCATGCCGACCTCGTTCCAGCCGGGCGAGGCGCTGGTCGGGACGGCCGCCGAGGAGAAGCGCACGATCCTGGTGGAGAACGCGCCGAGCGGCTATCTGAGGATCTCCTCGGGGCTTGGTGAGGCGCCGCCGGCGCAGGTGATCGTGCTGCCGGTGCTGTTCGAGGGCAGTGTGCTCGGCGTCATCGAGCTGGCGTCCTTCACGCCGTTCACGCAGATCCAGAAGGACTTCCTCAACCAGATCGCCGAGATGATCGCGACGAGCGTCAACACGATCTCCGTCAACACCAAGACGGAGCTGCTGCTGGCGCAGTCGCAGGAGCTGACCGAGCAACTGCGGGAGCGCTCGGCCGAGTTGGAGCAGCGGCAGAAGGCCCTCCAGGCGTCCAACGCAGAACTGGAGGAGAAGGCCGAGCTGCTGGCCCAGCAGAACCGCGACATCGAGGTGAAGAACACCGAGATCGAGGAGGCGCGGCAGGTCCTGGAGGAGCGCGCCGAGCAGCTCGCGGTGTCGATGCGCTACAAGAGCGAGTTCCTCGCGAACATGTCGCACGAGCTGCGTACGCCGCTCAACTCGCTGCTGATCCTGGCCAAGCTGCTCGCCGACAACGCCGAGGGGAACCTCTCCCCGAAGCAGGTCGAGTTCGCCGAGACGATCCACGGGGCCGGGTCGGACCTGCTCCAGCTCATCAACGACATCCTCGACCTGTCGAAGGTCGAGGCCGGCAAGATGGACGTCTCCCCGACGCGGATCGCGCTCGTCCAGCTCGTGGACTACGTGGAGGCCACCTTCCGGCCGCTGACCGCGGAGAAGGGCCTGGACCTGTCGGTGCGGGTCTCGCCGGAGCTGCCCGCGACGCTGCACACCGACGAGCAGCGGCTGCTGCAGGTGCTGCGCAACCTGCTGTCGAACGCGGTGAAGTTCACCGACTCGGGGTCGGTGGAGCTGGTCATCAGGCCGGCCCGGGACGACGTGCCGCAGAAGATCCGGGAGCAGCTGCTGGAGACCGGGTCGCTGACCGACCCGGACGCCGAGCTGATCGCGTTCTCCGTGACCGACACGGGGATCGGCATCGCGGCCAGCAAGATGCGGGTGATCTTCGAGGCGTTCAAGCAGGCCGACGGCACGACCAGCCGCAAGTACGGCGGTACGGGCCTCGGGCTGTCCATCTCGCGGGAGATCGCACAGCTCCTCGGCGGTGAGATCTTCGCGCAGAGCGAGCCCAGCCGTGGCTCGACGTTCACGCTGTACCTGCCGCTGCACCCGAGCGAACTGCCGCCGCAGGGCTACCAGCAGCAGCTGCCCAGCCTGGAGGCCGGTGACCTGGTCGCGTCGACGTCCGACCCGTCCGCGGCGTCGGACGCGCAGGTCGAGACGCCGGCCGAGGTGACGTCGTACCGCGAGACGCAGAACGGGCCCGCCGCCCTGTTCCGGCGGCGCCGCAGGATGCCCGAGCTGCCGCCGCGCCCCGCGCAGCTTGAGCAGTGGACCCCGGCCGAGCAGCAGCCGGCGCCGCGGCCGACCCGCGGCATCCGGTTCGGCGGCCAGAAGGTCCTGATCGTGGACGACGACATCCGCAACGTCTTCGCCCTGACCAGCGTCCTGGAGCAGCACGGCCTGTCCGTGCTGTACGCCGAGAACGGCCGTGAGGGGATCGAGGTCCTGGAGCAGCACGACGACGTGGCGGTCGTGCTGATGGACATCATGATGCCCGAGATGGACGGGTACGCGACGACCACGGCGATCCGCAGGATGCCGCAGTTCGCCGGGCTGCCGATCATCGCGTTGACCGCGAAGGCGATGAAGGGCGACCGCGAGAAGGCGATCGAATCGGGCGCTTCCGACTACGTGACCAAGCCGGTCGACCCCGATCACCTGCTGGCGGTGATGGATCAGTGGATGCGAGGGGAATGAGGGGAACGTTGGCCAGTTGCGCGACCATGACGGGAAGGTTCGGTGTTCACGCGGAGTCGCCGACTCGGTGTGCGCCTAGCCGTGTAGAAGTACAAGATCTGGGGAACCTTCTGGTCTCCTGCTGCGTTTCTGCTACGTGCACAGTGACATCACGGTGACAGGGTGTGGCGACGGGCGGGGTGCGGCTACGATGACCGGCACAAGGACGGGCGACGCAAGGGAGTCGTCCCCTGGGGCGGCACCCACCGGTGCTTCCACAGGTCCTGCGGACAGGGGAGGCCCCACGCCGGGGCGAGGAGGGCGGGCCATGGTGCAGAAGGCCAAGATCCTCCTGGTCGATGACCGGCCGGAGAATCTGCTGGCGCTGGAGGCGATCCTCTCTGCGCTCGATCAGACGCTGGTGCGGGCATCGTCCGGGGAGGAAGCGCTCAAAGCGCTGCTCACGGACGACTTCGCGGTCATCCTGCTGGACGTCCAGATGCCGGGCATGGACGGCTTCGAGACGGCCGCGCACATCAAGCGCCGCGAGCGGACCCGGGACATCCCGATCATCTTCCTCACGGCGATCAACCACGGCCCCCACCACACCTTCCGGGGTTACGCGGCGGGCGCGGTGGACTACATCTCCAAGCCGTTCGACCCGTGGGTGCTGCGCGCGAAGGTCTCCGTCTTCGTCGAGCTGTACATGAAGAACTGCCAGCTCCGGGAACAGGCGTCGCTGCTGCGGCTCCAGTTGGAGGGCAACGGCAAGGACACGGGCGGCGAGGCCAAGGAGTCGGCCGGCCTGCTCGCGGAGCTCTCCGCGCGGCTCGCGGCCGTCGAGGAGCAGGCCGAGGCACTGACCAAGCAGCTCAACGACGAGTCGACGGACGCCGCAGCGGTGGCCACGGCGGCTCATCTGGAGCGCAAGCTCACGGGGTTGCGGCGGGCGCTGGACGCGCTGGAGCCGGGTACCGGGAGCACGTCCTCCGTGTCCTCGCAGAACTGACCCCCACCCAGGCGGGATTGCCCGTCCGTGAGCGCGCGTCAGTTTCGTGCCTCTCCCGTAGCGACACGAACGGGTGAAGCCGTGGACACGCGTGTCCCCTGGCGTCTCCCCCGGTAACCTCACACCCATGGCCTCACGTCCCTCCGCAGCCAAGAAGCCGCCGCCCCCGAAGAAGGCGGCCGCGAAGGCTCCGGCGAAGAAGGCCGCCGCCAAGAAGGCTCCCGCGAAGAAGGCGCCCGCCAGGAAGGCCGCGGCCAAGAAGGTCGCGCCCAGACCGGCACCCAGCCCCACCGGTGGCATCTACCGGCTGGTGCGCGCTGTGTGGCTCGGCGTGGCGCACGCGGTCGGCGCCGTCTTCCGCGGCATAGGGCAGGGCGCCAAGAACCTCGACCCGGCCCACCGCAAGGACGGTGTCGCCCTGCTGCTGCTCGGCATCGGCCTGATCGTCGCCGCGGGCACCTGGGCCGACCTCAAGGGTCCCGTGGGCGACCTGGTCGAGATCCTGGTGACCGGCGCCTTCGGCCGGCTCGACCTGCTCGTGCCGATACTGCTTGCCGTCATCGCCGTGCGGTTCATCCGCCACCCGGAGAAGCCCGAGGCCAACGGACGCATCGTCATCGGTCTGTCCGCGCTCGTCATCGGTGTGCTCGGCCAGGTCCACATCGCGTGCGGCTCACCCGCGCGCGGTGACGGTATGCAGGCCATAAGGGACGCCGGCGGCCTCATCGGCTGGGGCATGGCGACCCCGCTGTCGTACGCCATGGGCGACGTGCTCGCCGTGCCGCTGCTGGTGCTGCTGACGGTCTTCGGGCTGCTCGTCGTCACGGCCACGCCGGTCAACGCCATCCCGCAGCGGCTGCGGCTGCTCGGCGTGCGGCTCGGGATCCTGCGCGACCCGGCCGAGGACGAGTTCGGTTTCGCCGAGGACGACGAGCGCTACGAGGAGCAGTGGCGCGAGGCGCTGCCCGCGCGCCCGCGCGGCAGGCGTGCGCCGGCGCCCGAGGCGTACGACCCCGACAGTGCCGAGGAGGAGGCCCTCACCCGGCGGCGCGGCCGCCCTCGCCGCTCGGCGGTGCCGCAGCCCGACATGGACCGGCGCAGGGACGCCGTGGATGTCGCGGCGGCGGCGGCCGCGGCCCTCGACGGTGCCGTGCTGCACGGCATGCCGCCCTCCCCGGTCGTCGCCGACCTCACTCAGGGCGTACGGGTGGGGGACCAGGAGGCGACCACACCGACGCCCGTCCCGTCCGCCCGGCCCCAGCAGGACAAGCTCAAGCAGGTCAAGCCCGAGCAGGACGCGCCCGAACAGTCCAAACCGAAGCCCGGGGTCCGCGACCTCACCAAGTCCCCGCCCGCCGAGCCCCGCGACCTGCCTCCGCGTGCGGAGCAGCTCCAGCTGTCCGGCGACATCACGTACTCCCTGCCGTCGCTCGACCTGCTGGAGCGCGGCGGCCCGGGCAAGTCCCGCAGCGCCGCCAACGACCTCATCGTCGAGTCGCTGACCACGGTCTTCACCGAGTTCAAGGTGGACGCCAGCGTCACTGGCTTCACCCGCGGGCCGACGGTCACGCGCTACGAGGTCGAGCTCGGCCCCGCCGTGAAGGTCGAGCGGATCACCGCGCTGACCAAGAACATCGCCTACGCCGTCGCCAGCCCGGACGTGCGGATCATCAGCCCGATCCCCGGCAAGTCCGCGGTCGGCATCGAGATCCCCAACACCGACCGGGAGATGGTCAACCTCGGCGACGTCCTGCGCCTCGCGGAGTCCGCCGAGGACGACGACCCGATGCTGGTCGCCTTCGGCAAGGACGTCGAGGGCGGCTACGTCATGCACTCGCTGGCGAAGATGCCGCACATGCTGGTCGCCGGCGCCACCGGTTCCGGCAAGTCGTCCTGCATCAACTGCCTGATCACCTCGGTCATGATGCGGGCGACCCCCGAGGACGTCCGGATGATCCTGGTCGACCCCAAGCGGGTCGAACTGACCGCGTACGAGGGCATCCCGCACCTGATCACACCGATCATCACCAACCCCAAGCGGGCCGCCGAGGCGCTCCAGTGGGTCGTCCGCGAGATGGACCTGCGCTACGACGACCTGGCGGCCTACGGTTACCGGCACATCGACGACTTCAACCGGGCCGTGCGCGAGGGCAAGGTCAAGCCGCCCGAGGGCAGCGAGCGCGAGCTCCAGCCGTACCCCTACCTGCTGGTCATCGTGGACGAGCTCGCCGACCTGATGATGGTCGCGCCGCGGGACGTCGAGGACGCGATCGTGCGCATCACGCAGCTCGCGCGCGCGGCCGGCATCCACCTGGTGCTCGCCACGCAGCGGCCGTCGGTGGACGTCGTCACCGGCCTGATCAAGGCGAACGTCCCCTCGCGGCTGGCGTTCGCCACGTCCTCGCTGGCCGACTCGCGGGTCATCCTCGACCAGCCCGGCGCCGAGAAGCTCATCGGCAAGGGCGACGGGCTGTTCCTGCCCATGGGGGCCAACAAGCCCACCCGTATGCAGGGCGCCTTCGTCACCGAGGAGGAGATCGCGGGCGTCGTGCGGCATTGCAAGGACCAGATGACGCCGGTCTTCCGGGACGACGTCGTCGTGGGCACCAAGCAGAAGAAGGAGATCGACGAGGACATCGGCGACGACCTCGACCTGCTGTGCCAGGCGGCCGAGCTGGTCGTCTCCACGCAGTTCGGGTCGACGTCCATGCTTCAGCGCAAGCTGCGCGTCGGCTTCGCCAAGGCCGGCCGGCTGATGGACCTGATGGAGTCCCGGAACATCGTCGGACCGAGCGAGGGTTCGAAGGCTCGTGACGTTCTTGTGAAGCCTGATGAGCTGGATGGCGTGCTCGCCCTGATCCGGGGGGAGTCAGAAGGGTAGGGAAGCGGGACACGGTGATCGTCTCGCGGCGCGTTACGGCAATCGGGTGTCCGGATCGTGACTCATCCGTAAGGGATCATCGAGCAACCGTTTCCCTTCGGCGTACGTCAAGTTGAGGGAAGCGAAACGCAGCGACCCCACCATCGGAATGTCGGGCCATTCCGATGGCGTACAAAGTGCCACCGCCCGGTTGCCCCACCCTTTTGGTACCCCCCTAGACTGAACTTCCAGCACAGGCGGCTACACGCTCGAAAGGCGCCCCCGTGTCCATCGGCAACTCCCCTGAAGACGAGCGTCCGTTCGAAAACGAGCACGTCGAAGCAGACCGCGAGGAAGCCCGCCCCTCCATCGGCCGTGCCCTGCAGCAGGCTCGTATCGCCGCCGGGCTGACCGTCGACGACGTCAGTAGCGCCACCCGGGTCCGCATGAACATCGTGCACGCCATCGAGGCGGACGACTTCTCCGCCTGCGGCGGTGACGTCTATGCCCGTGGCCACATCCGGACCCTGGCCAAGGCCGTCCACCTCGATCCCGAGCCGCTGCTCGCCCAGTACGGCGACGAGCACGGCGGCCGTCCGGCGCCCACTCCGGCGGCTCCCCTCTTCGAGGCGGAACGCATCCGTCCGGAGCGGCGCGGCCCCAACTGGACCGCTGCCATGGTCGCCGCGATCGTCGTCGTGATCGGTTTCGTCGGCTTCACGATGTTCCAGGGCGACGACGGCGGCAACGAGGCGAACGTGGCCGAGGGCTCCACGCCCAGCGACTCCGCCTCCCCGACCACCAAGTCCAAGAAGCCCGCCGACCCCAAGCCCGAGCCGTCCGACAGCGCCATCGCGGCCGCGCCGCAGGACAAGGTGACGGTCCGGGTGGCCGCCGCCGACGGCCGTAGCTGGATCGCCGCCAAGGACCACAACGGCCGGATGATCTTCGACGGCGTTCTCAAGCAGGGCGACACCAAGACCTTCCAGGACAGCTCGAAGGTCCAGCTCGTCCTCGGTGACGCCGGGGCGATCGACCTCTTCGTCAACGGCAAGAAGATCGAGGAGAACTTCCAGCCCGGGTCCGTGGAGCGCCTGACGTACACGAAGGGCGATCCCGAAGCCGGGTGATCGGCCCGAAAGGTCCAGTTGATACGGGGTTGGCCGGGAAACGGCCAACCCCGTCGACGTGGGGTGTCAGCGGGACGAAGTAGTCTTGAGCCCATGCCTGAACGCCGTACCGTCGCACTCGTCACCCTTGGCTGCGCCCGTAACGAGGTGGACTCGGAGGAGCTCGCAGGCCGTTTGGAGGCGGACGGCTGGCAGCTCGTGGAGGACGCTGAGAACGCGGACGTCGCCGTCGTGAACACCTGCGGCTTCGTCGAAGCCGCCAAGAAGGACTCCGTCGACGCCCTCCTGGAGGCCAACGACCTCAAGGGGCACGGCAGAACCCAGGCCGTCGTGGCGGTGGGCTGCATGGCCGAGCGGTACGGCAAGGAACTTGCCGAAGCCCTCCCCGAGGCCGACGGCGTGCTCGGCTTCGACGACTACTCGGACATCTCGGACCGCCTCCAGACCATCCTCAACGGCGGCATCCACGCCTCGCACACCCCGCGCGACCGGCGCAAGCTGCTGCCGATCAGCCCGGCGGAGCGCCAGGGGTCGGCGGCCGACGTCGCCCTGCCCGGGCACGGCCCGGTCGAGCCCGCCGTCGCGCCGGCGGACCTCCCGGAGGGCCTCGCTCCGGCCTCCGGCCCGCGCGCACCCCTGCGCCGCCGCCTCGACGGCTCCCCGGTCGCCTCCGTGAAGCTCGCCTCCGGCTGTGACCGCCGCTGCTCCTTCTGCGCCATCCCCTCCTTCCGCGGCTCCTTCATCTCCCGCCGCCCGAGCGACGTGCTGAACGAGACGCGCTGGCTGGCCGAGCAGGGCGTGAAGGAGATCATGCTGGTCTCCGAGAACAACACCTCCTACGGCAAGGATCTCGGCGACATCCGCCTGCTGGAGTCGCTGCTGCCCGAGCTCGCCGAGGTCGACGGCATCGAGCGGGTGCGCGTCAGCTACCTCCAGCCGGCCGAGATGCGGCCCGGCCTCATCGACGTGCTCACCTCGACCCCGAAGATCGCGCCCTACTTCGACCTGTCCTTCCAGCACTCCGCGCCCGGCGTGCTGCGCGCGATGCGCCGCTTCGGCGACACCGACCGGTTCCTGGAGCTGCTCGACACCATCCGCGGCAAGGCGCCCGAGGCCGGTGTGCGCTCCAACTTCATCGTCGGCTTCCCCGGCGAGAGCGAGGCCGACCTCGCCGAGCTGGAGCGGTTCCTGAACGGCGCGCGGCTGGACGCCATCGGCGTCTTCGGCTACTCCGACGAGGAGGGCACCGAGGCGGCGACCTACGACGACAAGCTCGATGAGGACGTCGTCGCCGAGCGGCTGGCCCACATCTCGCGACTGGCCGAGGAACTCGTCTCGCAGCGGGCCGAGGAGCGCGTCGGCCAGAGCGTGCGGGTCCTCGTCGAGTCCGCCGACGAGGAGGGCGTGTACGGCCGTGCGGAGCACCAGGCGCCCGAGACGGACGGCCAGGTGCTGCTCACGAGCGGCGCGGGCCTGCGGGTCGGCCGTATGGTCGAGGCGAAGGTGGTCGGCACGGAAGGTGTCGACCTCGTGGCCGAGCCGCTGCAGGGCTCGCTCGCGTCGCCTGCGTGGAGTGAGGAGGCGGGCAGATGACCGGTGTCCCGGCATCCGCGGCGGGAGGCTCCTCCGGCGCGAGGAGGGCGGCGGCGGGTGCGGCCGCTGCCGCGTCCACCGCGGCTCCAGGCAAGGTTGCGGGAACGGCGGCCGCCCGGTCGGCCGACGGCGGAGCGCCCGGAGCGGGACCCGGCGCGTCGCCCGGGGGGCGGCACGGCGCGACTGCCGCCGATGAGGCCGTCCCTGGCGACGCCGTAGCCGGTGAGGCTGTAGCCGGTGAGGTCGCCGGACCGGACGTACAGGACGACGGGAAGACCCCGCGGGGTGCGAAGATCGCTGCCGCCGCCGTCAACCAGGCCAGTGTCTGGAACATCGCCAACCTCCTGACCATGCTCCGGCTGGTCCTCGTACCGGCTTTCGTCGCACTGATGCTCGCCGACGGCGGCTACGACCCGGCCTGGCGGTCCCTGGCCTGGGCGGCCTTCGCCATCGCCATGATCACCGACCTCTTCGACGGTCATCTGGCCCGCACGTACAACCTGGTCACCGACTTCGGGAAGATCGCCGACCCCATCGCCGACAAGGCGATCATGGGGGCGGCGCTCGTCTGTCTGTCCGCCCTCGGTGATCTGCCCTGGTGGGTGACCGGCGTCATCCTCGGCCGGGAACTCGGCGTCACTCTGCTGCGTTTCTGGGTCATTCGGTACGGCGTCATCCCCGCCAGCCGTGGGGGCAAGCTGAAGACCCTCACCCAGGGCGTGGCCGTCGGCATGTACGTGCTGGCGCTGACGGGATGGCTGGCCACTCTGAGGTGGTGGGTCATGGCCGCGGCGGTCGTGCTGACCGTGGTGACCGGGCTCGACTATGTGAAACAGGCCATTGTGCTGCGCAGGCAGGGAATCGCCGAGCGCAAGGCCGCGTTGGAGGAGAAGGAAGCGTGAGTTCCAGGGCCACCGACGTGGTGCGACTACTCACGGTGAAGGGCGAGACGCTCGCCGTCGCGGAGTCGCTGACCGGTGGCCTCGTTGCGGCGGAGATCACATCCGTCCCCGGGGCGTCCAAGGTCTTCCGGGGCTCCGTGACCGCCTACGCCACCGACCTGAAGCGCGACGTGCTCGGTGTCGACGCCACTCTGCTGGCGGCGCACGGAGCGGTGGATCCGCAGGTCGCGGCCGAGATGGCCGTGGGCGTGCGCAAGGCGCTCGGCACCGACTGGGGCATCGCGACCACCGGTGTCGCCGGCCCCGATCCGCAGGACGGGCAGGCTGTCGGCACGGTCTTCGTCGCCGTGGACGGGCCCGCCGGAGCGGATTCCGGTTCTGCCGGCGGCGGAAAAGTGGAGGCTCTGCGGTTGAACGGCGACCGCGCGGAAATTCGTAGAGAGAGTGTACGGAGCGTACTCGCACTGCTCCTGAAGGAGCTTGCGGGCGAACAGACTGGGAATGAGCGGGCACAGGATACGGAACGGAACGGGGGGTTTTGATGTTTGCAGCCCTGAGTGAACACGACATCGCTCCCCGCACGGCCGCGGCGCAAGGCGGTACGGTGGGGCGTAATGGATGCGGCTACGCGGTCCGAGGAGGGAGCCACCGATGATTCTGCTCCGTCGCCTGCTGGGTGACGTGCTGCGTCGGCAGCGCCAGCGCCAGGGCCGTACTCTGCGCGAAGTCTCCTCGTCCGCCCGAGTCTCACTCGGCTATCTCTCCGAGGTGGAGCGGGGGCAGAAGGAGGCTTCCTCCGAGCTGCTCTCCGCCATCTGCGACGCGCTGGACGTACGGATGTCCGAGCTCATGCGGGAAGTGAGCGACGAGCTCGCCCTCGCCGAGCTGGCCCAGTCTGCTGCGGCCACCCCCAGCGAGCCTGTACCCACGGCGGTCCGCCCGATGCTGGGCTCCGTCTCGGTGACCGGTGTGCCACCGGAACGGGTGACCATCAAGGCGCCTGCCGAAGCAGTGGACGTCGTCGCCGCGTGAGGCTCTGCGCTCACACGGCATGACAGAGGCCCCGGCCGGGCCTCTCCGGGAGATCCGGAGGGGTGCCGCCCGGGGTTTTCGCGTGTCCGGAGGCCGGCCGGTGCCGTCCTGTCTCACCGCTCCCTCAGGCGGCGTCCGATTTCTGTGCGTTTGCCGGTGTGCCGTGCGGCGGTCATCGTTGAGGGGATGGCGGGGGCAGTCCTCGGAGGTGCGGATGTACGTCGTGAAGAGCCCGTTGTCGGACGCGAACCTGAAGACCGTGTCCGAGGCGCTGCAAGGTGCCCTGGTCGATCTGGTGGATCTCGCCCTCGTGGCGAAGCAGATCCACTGGAACGTGGTGGGGCCACGCTTCCGTTCCGTGCATCTCCAGCTCGACGAGGTCGTCGACACCGCGCGGAACTACTCCGACACCGTGGCCGAGCGCGCCGCGGCTCTCGGGATCTCCCCTGACGGGCGGGCCGCCACCGTGGCCGTCGGCAGTGGGATCGGAGTGACCCCCGAAGGGTGGGTCGACGACACCACCGCCGTGGGCACGCTCGTCGAAGCCCTCGGTGCGGTGATCGCACGGATGCGGGAGCGGATCGAGTCGACCGGTGAGCCGGATCCGGTGAGCCAGGACATCTTCATCGGGATCACGGCGGACCTGGAGAAGCACCACTGGATGTTCCAGGCCGAGAACGGGTGACGGAAGAGGGCGCGGGCCCTGCCCCGGCCCAGGACCCCGGAGCGGGTGACGGGCCGGGCGGCGGAAGTTTCTCCACCGCTCGGCCCGTACGGCTGCGCTGCGTGGGCGTCGGCTGGAGGTGGCCGTCATGGCGGGGATAGCGCGCTGGGGGGTGCGTGGGGCCGCGCTCGGGATGGGAGCGCTGTGGTGCTGGGCCGTGCTGCGGCTGGTGACCGTACCCGGGGCGGGAGCGCTGGAGGCCGCGGTCGCCGGGATCATGCACAGCAGCCCCGTGCTGGAGACCCGGGACGAGGACCTGGACCGAGTGCTGAACGTCAATTTCAAGGGAGTCCTGTACGCCTGCCAGGAAGCGGCCC
>NZ_JAIGQA010000156.1:0-19533 GCF_019733245.1 Streptomyces sp. WAC04114 | reverse complement strand
CCCACCCACCCACAGGCCCTGCCCCGAGCCCTCGCACCACTGGATGCCGAAAGCCCCCGAGTCGCACCCCACCGAGTGCGGCGAGGCGCCGGACCGGCGCCTCGCCGCACTCGGTGGGGTGCGACTCGGGGGCTTTCGGCATCCAGTGGTGCGAGGGCTCGGGGCAGGGCCTGTGGGTGGGTGGGTGCGTGGGGCCGTACGGAGGTTCGTTTGTGGGCTTGTGCGACGGCTTGTGGGGACCGGAGCCGTGGGCCACGGTGAACGTCGCGCTCCAGATCGCGCCCTCGCCGCCGGGAGCGGCCGGGCAGGTGCCCTCGACGCTCCAAGCCGAGTCCTCCGCCGGGGCGTCCGGGTCGCCCTCGAAGTTCTCCGCGGAGGCGATGCGGGCCGTGCCGCGGTAGGCGGGGCCGGACACCTCGTCGTCGTTGCCGGTGACCTTCTGCAGCGGCACCGTGCCCTCGTCGAAGGCCTCGGAGGTGGCGTCGATGGTGTCGGGCGGCGGCCCGCCGGTCGCATCGCAGCTGACCGAGACGGTGAGCGTGCCGCCGGGCTGGACGGTGGCGGGACTGACCTCGGCGGCCGGTTCGGCGGACACGGCCGGCGCGAAGCCCACCAGGGCTGAGCCGGCCAGGACGGCGACGGACAGGGCGTGCAGGCTGCGGCGCATCGAGGGGACTCCTTCGGTAGTCATACCCCTCTGCCATGACAGCCCGCCGCCGGCGGGCCCGCGCGGGACCGGACCCCATTAGCGGGACGGCACCCTCCAACCGGGTGAACGTCCCGGGGCTCTGTGCCCGGCCGCGTCCCGCATGCCCGGGACCGCGCGTCGGGCCGCGTCCCGCGTACCCGGGACCGTGCGTCAGGCCGCGTCCCGCATGACCTGCTCCCGCACCCGCCCGCAGCACCGGCTGATCAGCCGGGACACGTGCATCTGCGAGATGCCCAGCTCCTCGGCGATCCGGCTCTGCGTCATGTCCCCGAAGAACCGCATGTACAGGATCGACCGCTCCCGCTCGGGCAGCGCCGCCAGCCGGGCCCTCACGGCCTCCCGGTCGACGACGGTGTCCAGCGCCGGGTCGTAGGACCCCAGCGCGTCGCTCAGGGAGTAGCCGTCCTCACTGCCGGGCAGTTCCGCGTCCAGGGACAGCGCCGTGAAGCTCTCCAGTGCCTCCTGGCCGGCCCGGACGTCCTCCTCGCTCAGGTTCGCGTGCTCGGCGATCTCGGCCACCGTGGGCCGGCGGCCGGAGATGGTCTGGGACAGGTCCTGGCCGGCGGAGCGCACGCGGTTGCGCAGGTCCTGGACGCGGCGGGGTACGTGCAGGGTCCACATGTGGTCGCGGAAGTGACGCTTGATCTCGCCGGTGATGGTCGGTACGGCGTAGCTCTCGAAGGCGTTGCCGCGCTCGGGGTCGTACCGGTCGACGGCCTTGACGAGGCCGAGGGCCGCGACCTGGCGCAGGTCCTCGAAGTTCTCGCCGCGGCTGCGGAAGCGTCCGGCGATGCGGTCCGCCATGGGCAGCCAGGCCTCGACGATCCCGTCGCGGAGCGCGTCGCGTTCCGGGCCGGCGGGCATGGAGGCGATCCTGCGGAAGGCCTCCGCGGTGTCGGGGGCGTCGTCGTGGGGGTGCTTCTTCGTGCTGGATCGAGTCGGCATGATACGTCGCAATTCCCTTGAAAGTGCTCTGGGTTGGACGGTCACCGTGGGAGCGCGATCACTGTGGACAGGGGCGCCGGTGCGGCCGGCTCGCCGCTCCCACGGACGTGCCTCCTGTCCGAAGCACTCATGGGCGCCTGCCCCCGGCCCCCACCCGCAAACCCGGAGAGGTTTTCCGTCGTCGCGCAGGGTGACTCGTACCGCTGACTCCGTCCCCATACGTCCGGGAGGTCGCACATGAGCACCAAGGTCGCCGACCATGTCCTGCAGAGGCTGCGCGAATGGGGAGTGGAGCAGGTCTTCGGCTATCCCGGCGACGGCATCAACGGCCTGCTCGCCGCGTGGGGCAGGGCGGAGAACGAGCCGCGTTTCGTGCAGTCGCGGCACGAGGAGATGTCGGCGTTCCAGGCCGTCGGCTACGCCAAGTTCAGCGGGCGGCTCGGGGTGTGCGCGGCGACGTCGGGGCCGGGCGCGATCCATCTGCTGAACGGACTGTACGACGCCAAGCTGGACCATGTGCCGGTGCTGGCGATCGTCGGCCAGACGGACCGCACCGCGATGGGCGGCTCCTACCAGCAGGAGGTCGATCTGCACTCGCTGTACAAGGACGTCGCCTCCGAGTTCGTGGAGACGGTGACGGTGCCGGAGCAGCTGCCGAACGTGCTGGACCGGGCGATCCGCACCGCGTACGCACGCCGCTGCCCGACGGCGGTCATCATCCCCGGCGACGTCCAGGAGCTCGACTACGCGCCGCCGACGCACGAGTTCAAGATGGTGCCCTCCAGCCTGGACCGCAGCGGGTGGACCACGGTGCCGTCGGACGACTCGGTGCGGCGGGCCGCCGAGATCCTCAACTCCGGTGACAAGGTGGCGATCCTGGTCGGCCAGGGCGCGGCCGGCGCGCGGGCCGAGGTGGAGGAGATCGCCGAGCTGCTCGGCGCGGGCGTCGCCAAGGCGCTGCTCGGCAAGGACGTCCTCAGCGACGAACTGCCGTACGTCACCGGCTCGATCGGCCTGCTGGGCACCCGTCCGTCCTACGAGCTGATGCGGGACTGCGACACACTGCTGACCATCGGGTCGTCGTTCCCGTACAGCCAGTTCCTGCCGGAGTACGGCTCGGCGCGGGGCGTGCAGATCGACATCGATCCGCACATGGTCGGGATGCGCTACCCCTACGAGGTGAACCTGGTGGGTGACGCGAAGGCCACACTGGAGCGGCTGCTCCCGCTGATCGAGGAGGGGCGCGGGCGCGAGTGGTACGACACCGTGTGCGACAACGTCACGCGCTGGCGTGACGTCATGGAGCGCCGGGCCGGGCTCGAGGCCGACCCGATCAACCCGGAGTACGTGGCCCGTGCGCTGGACCCGCTGCTGCCGGACGACGCGATCGTCACGTCCGACTCGGGTTCCGTGGCCAACTGGTACGCCCGGCACCTGACCATGAAGCCGGGCATGCGCGGCTCGCTCTCCGGCACGCTGGCGACGATGGGCTGCGGCGTGCCGTATGCGATCGGCGCGAAGTTCGCGCACCCGAACCGGCCGGCGATCGCGCTGGTCGGGGACGGTGCGATGCAGATGAACGGGATGGCCGAGCTGATCACCGCGGCCAAGTACCGGCATCTGTGGAACGATCCGCGGCTGGTGATCGCGGTGTTCAACAACCACGACCTGAATCAGGTCACCTGGGAGATGCGGGCCATGGAGGGCGCGCCGTCGTTCCTGCCCTCGCAGGAGCTTCCGGACGTGCAGTACGCCGCGTTCGCCCGCTCCCTGGGGCTGACCGGCATCCGGGTGGAGAAGCCGGAGGACGTGGAGGCGGCCTGGCGGGCCGCGCTGGAGGCGGACGGTCCCGCGGTGCTGGAGTTCCTGACCGATCCGGCCGTCCCCCCGATCCCGCCGCACGCCACCTGGGACCAGATGGAGGCGACCGCCGCGTCGATCCTGAAGGGCGACGCGGACCGGGGAGCGATGGTCAGGCGGGGCTTCAGGGCGAAGGTGCAGGAGTTCCTGCCGGGGCGGGAGAAGAAGTAGCCGCCGCGGCCGCGGGGGGTACGCCGGCCGGTTCGCGCCGGTCGGCGCCCTTCTGCGGCAGCAGCAACTCCTCGTAACGGCCCAGCACCAGCACCACTCCGAGCATGAGCAGCGGGATGAGCACAGCGAGCATCGCCATGACGTGTCCTTCCCCAGAGAGGTGTGGGGGGCGATCCGGGTCTCCCGCAGGGCATGGCGCAAACCAGTGCGGACGGCGGCGATCGGGCCGGCGGAACCTGTGTCGCCCTCCGGTGTGCGGGTACGCGGTGCGGGCCCCCGAACCTCTGGAGGGAGACATGCAGCGAGGCAGCGACCGGCTGAACGTCCACCGGGACGACGAGATGAAGCACGAACTGCAGGGCCTGCTCAGGTCAGGGCACCCCACGCGCACCGAGGAGTGGCACGACCCGGAGCCGGCCGCCGAGGACGATCCCGAGGTCGCCTACGGGCCGGTGACGCCGAGCCGTGCGCCGACGTCCCTGGAGTCGGTGCGGATGGAGCTGGCCCGGATCCTGGGCCGCAGGGCGTTCCCCGCGAACGCGCGCGAGCTGGCCCGCGAGCTGCGCGGTCACCATGCCCCCGACGCTCTCGTCGAGGCCGTGGAGGACCTGCCGCCCCAGGAGCGCTACGGCACGGTCCAGGAACTGGCGCAGGCCCTGATCCGGGCCCGTGAGACCGGGCCGGAGGAGTACGCGTAGGGACCGTGTCGGGGGCGTCGCGGGCTGCCGCGACGCCCCCGACACGGCCTGGGAACGGAGGGAAGGCGCCAGTGATGGCCGAGTACGTCAAGGACGTGATGACAGCGGGTGTGGTCGCCGTGCGCCCGGACGCTTCGCTCGTCGAGGCGGCCCTGTTGATGCGCACGCAGAACATCGGCGACGTGGTGGTGGCCGAGGGGCAGGACGTGATCGGCGTGCTCACCGACCGTGACATCGTCGTACGGGCCGTGGCCGACGGCGTCGACCCGATGACGGTCAGCGCGCAGACGGCGTGCACCCGCAACCCCGTGACGGTGACGCCGGACGACCGGGTGGCGACCGCGGTGACCCTGATGCGCGAGCACGCGGTGCGCCGGCTGCCGGTGGTGGAGAACGGGCTGCCTGTGGGGATCGTGAGCCTCGGCGACGTGGCCGAGGCCGAGGACCCCGCGTCCGCGCTCGCCGACATCAGCCGGGCCGAGCCCGACGTCCGGGGTGATGCATGAGCACGGACCAGAGGGGGCGGCTCGGCGCCACGGGCGTCACCGTCGACGTCGGTGACGCCACGACCCGGTATCTGCTCTACGGGCTGCTGCCCAGCTGGTTCGTGCCGGCGTGGCCGACTGGGTGATGCACCGGCGGACCCGTATCGAGGACACCGCGGGGACGAAGGAGTCCCTGATCCACTCGCTGATGATGGCCGAGGTCGGCATCCCGATCGCGCTGACGCTGCGCTACGAGGTCAATCCGCTGCTGCTGAGCGTGCAGCTGGGCGGGGCCGCGGTGCACGAGGCGACGGCGCTGTGGGACGTCCGTACGGCCGTCCGCAGCGAGCGCGAGGTCAAGCCGATCGAGCAGCACATCCACAGCTTCCTGGAGTCGCTGCCGTTCGGGGCCCTGGCCGCCCTGATGTGCCTGCACGCCGATCAGGTCACGTCGCTCCTGCGCGGCGGCCGGGGCGATCCCGACGCATGGCGCCTGGTGCCGCGCCGGCGGCCCCTCTCACCCGGCTACCTGGCGGGCATCGCCGCCGCCATCGGCACCTGCGTGCTGCTGCCGTACGGCGAGGAACTGCTGCGGTGCGTGCGCGCGGGCCGCAAGAAGAACAAGCGCAAGAAGGACAAGCGCAACAGGAAAGGACGTTGAACATCATGCGTATCGCGTTTCTGGTCGCGCCCGAGGGCGTCGAGCAGGTCGAGCTGACCGATCCGTGGCAGGCCGCGAAGGACGCGGGTCACGAGCCGGTACTGGTGTCGACGCAAGCGGGCGAGATCCAGGCCTTCAACCACCTCGACAAGGCGGACACCTTCCCCGTGGACGAGGTCGTGGGCGACACCTCGCCCAACTCGTTCGGTGGTCTCGTGCTGCCGGGCGGCGTCGCCAACCCGGACTTCCTGCGGATGGACGACAAAGCCGTCGCTTTCGTCCGGGACTTCTTCGAGCACGGCCGGCCCGTGGCGGCGATCTGCCACGCGCCGTGGACGCTGGTCGAGGCGGACGTCGTACGCGGCCGGGAGCTCACGTCCTGGCCGAGCCTGCAGACGGACATCCGCAACGCCGGCGGCACCTGGGTCGACAAGCAGGTCAAGGTCTGTGACCACGGGGCGAACAAGCTGGTCACCAGCCGCAAGCCGGACGATCTGAAGGCGTTCTGCGAAACCTTCCTGGACGTCTTCGCGCAGGAGGCCGCGTGAGGGTCCTCGCGCGTCAGGCCGTCTGAAGGCTCCCCGCCGACCGCGAGCAGCGTCGGCGGGGGCAATCCGGGCGCGTCGGTTCCGTTCCGGACGCGTCCCACCCGGGGCTCAGGTGCCGGGGGCCGTGGGAGTCGCCGACTCCCCGCTCCCCCGCTCCCGGGCCCCTTCGCGGGTGCGGCCCGCGGCCACGGGGCGGTGCGGATTGCGGCGCAGGTACTCGCCCTCGAGCTGCGCCATGCGCTCGTTGTGGGCGCGCAGCGCGTCGTTCGAGCCGTAGAGCAGCGTGTCGTGGCGCGTGCGGTGGATGGTCTCCAGCTCTTTCATGAGCTGCTGGTCGTCCAGCCGGTCAGGGTCCACTCCGGTCATCGTGTCGCCCCGCTCCTCGTGTTCGTCCATGCGGTCCGGGTACCCGCCCCCGGAGCACCTGAGCACTGCCCCCGAGCGCCATCCGGGAGGAACCATGGATCTCGCCTTTCTGCACCCACTGTACGAACAGCCCGGGCCTTGGGCCTCCGTGTACGTCGACACCTCACGGCACACGGAGGACACTCCCCACGAGCGGGAGCTGACGGCCCAGGCGATGGCCAGGGAGCTGGCCGCGCAGGGAGCGGACGAGGCGACGTGCCGGGCCGTGCAGAGCGCGATCGAGGAGTTGCGGCACTCCTCCGAGCCGCACGGCAGGGCCCTGTTCGCACGCGCCGGCGAGGTCGTTCTCGACCCGCCGCTGGTCCGTCCACCGCAGGGCGGTGACTGGGCCGAATGGGCGCCGCTGCCGCGGGTCGCGCCGCTGCTGGAGCTGGCCGGGGAGGACCCGGTGTGCGTGGTGGCGTACGTCGACCGCAAGGGCGCCGACTTCGAGCTGCGCAACGCGCTGGGCCGGGAGGCAGCCGGGAGCGTCACCGGGCGGCAGTGGCCGGTGCACCGGACGAGCTCCGCGGACTGGTCCGAGCGGCATTTCCAGCTGCGGGTGGAGAACACCTGGGAGCACAACGCCGCGGAGATCGCCGACGCGCTCGCCGTGTGCCAGGAGGAGGCCAAGGCCGACCTGCTCATTCTCGTCGGCGACGACCGGGAGCGGCGGTCCGTGCACGAGCGGCTGCCCAAGCGGCTGCACGACCTGGTGGTCGAGGCGCCGCACGGCACCGGCAGCCGACTGCTCGACGAGGACGTGGAGCGAGCCCGGGCCGAGCACATCGCGCGGCGGGCCGAGGCGGAGCTGGAGCGGTTCCGTGCCGCCCGCACCCCGGACGGCGAGGGCCGGGCCGGGGCCGCCGAGGGCGTGCCCGCGCTGGTCGAGGCGGCGCGTGAGCACCGCATCGACGAGCTGCTGATCAGGACGGACGGGCCCGACGCGCACCGCGAGGTGTGGATCGGGGAGGATCCCGACCAGCTCGCGGTGCGCCGTACGGACCTGAAGGTCCTGGGCGAGCAGCACTCGTGGCCGGCCCGGGCGGACGACGCACTGATCCGCTCCGCGGTGGCCACGGATGCGCCCGCGCTGGCGGTCTCCCAGGAGGAGGTGCCGGTGGGGGGCCTCGGGGCGCTGCTGCGGTGGAGGTGAGCGGAACGTTGCTCTGCGCCCGGCCGCCGTTCGGGTGCTTCACGTAGCGCGTGTACGGGCCCGCCGTGGCTGGTCGCGCCCACGCGGCGGAGCCGAACCGTCGATACAGACCCGCGCCCCTGAGGGCCGCGCCTCCCGGGGCCGCGGCCCTAGCGGGCCCGTTCCACCCGTCGTTCGTCCCAGACCGGGTCCGGGGTCTCCCGGACCCGGCCGTCGCTGCCGAAGACCAGGAAGCGGTCGAAGGAGCGGGCGAACCAGCGGTCGTGGGTGACCGCGAGGACCGTGCCGTCGAAGGCCTCCAGGCCCTCCTGGAGCGCCTCGGCGGACTCCAGGTCGAGGTTGTCGGTCGGCTCGTCCAGCAGCAGCGCCGTCACGCCCTGGAGCTCCAGCAGGAGGATCTGGAAACGGGCCTGCTGGCCGCCGGAGAGACGCTCGAACGTCTGCTCCGCCTGCTGGGTCAGCTCGTAGCGGCGCAGGCGGGACATCGCGGCGCCGCGGTCCTGTGCGTGCTCCTTCCACAAAATGTCGAGGAGCGTGCGGCCCTGAAGCTCCGGGTGCGCGTGCGTCTGCGCGAAGTGGCCGGGCACGACGCGCGCACCCAGCTTCCAGCCCCCCGTGTGCGCCACGTCGTCGCCGGCGAGCAGGCGCAGGAAGTGGGACTTGCCGGAGCCGTTGGAGCCGAGGACGGCGACACGCTCGCCGTAGAAAACCTCCAGGTCGAAGGGCTTCATCAGGCCGGTGAGCTCCAGGCTCGCGCAGGTGACGGCCCGGACGCCGGTGCGGCCGCCCTTGATCCGCATCCTGATGTCCTGCTCGCGCGGCGGCTCCGGGGGCGGCCCGGCCTCCTCGAACTTGCGCAGGCGCGTCTGGGCGGCCGCGTAGCGGGAGGCCATCTCATGGCTGACCGCGGCCGCCTGACGCAGCGTCAGCACCAGCTTCTTCAGCTGGGCGTGCTTCTCGTCCCAGCGCCTGCGCAGCTCCTCGAAGCGGGCGAAGCGCTCCCGCCGGGCGTCGTGGAAGGTGGCGAAGCCGCCGCCGTGCACCCAGGCGTCGGCACCCGCGGGCCCGGGCTCCAGAGAGATGATCTTCTCGGCGGCGCGGGCGAGGAGTTCGCGGTCGTGGGAGACGAACAGAACCGTCTTGCGGGTCTCCTTCAGCCGCTCCTCCAGCCACCGCTTGCCGGGAACGTCGAGGTAGTTGTCGGGCTCGTCGAGGAGCAGCACCTCGTCGGCGCCGCGCAGCAGCGCCTCCAGGACGAGCCGTTTCTGCTCGCCGCCGGAGAGGGTGCGGACCTCCCGGAACTGCGCCTTGTCGTACGGCACCCCGAGCGCGGCCGTGGTGCACATGTCCCACAGCGTCTCGGCCTCGTACCCGCGGGCCTCGGCCCAGTCGGCGAGGGCCTGGGCGTACTTGAGCTGCGCCGCCTCGTCGTCGACGGTCATGATGGCGTGCTCGGCCTCGTCGACGGCCTCGGCGGCCTCGCGGATGCGGGGCGTCGCGACGGACACGAGCAGGTCCCGCACGGTCGTCTCGTCGCGTACGGACCCCACGAACTGCCGCATGACCCCGAGGCCGCCGCCGACGACCACGGACCCGCCGTGCGGCTTGAGCTCACCGGCGAGCATCCGCAGCAGGGTGGTCTTCCCGGCGCCGTTGGGCCCCACGAGGGCCACCACGGCCCCCTCCCCCACCCGGAACGAGACATCACCCAGCAGCGCCCTTCCGTCGGGCAGGTAGTACTCCAGGTGCGCGGCTTCGAGGTGTCCCATGGGCGCGATTGTGTGGGTGCGCAGGGGTCCGGGGCAAACCGGTTTCGGGTACGGGGGTGCCGGTCAGACCCGTTCCAGCGGCCGGTGCGGCTCGCTGGGAAGCTCCGCCCGGATGGTGTCGCCGGGGCGGACCACGCCGCCCTCGCGCACCACGCTCATGATCCCGGCCTTGCGCACGATGTTGCCCGCCTCGTCCCGTCCGACGACCTGCTTCAGCAGCCCGTCCTGGAAGAGGTCGATCTGGAGGCAGGGGTTGCGCAGTCCGGTGACCTCCACGACCGCGCTGTCGCCGATGCGCAGCAGGGTGCCGGTCGGCAGCGCGAGCAGGTCGATGCCCCGGGTGGTGATGTTCTCGCCGAGTTCGCCGGGTGCCACCTCGAAACCGTCCTCGCCGACCTCGGTGAAGAGTTCCTCGTGGATGAGGTGGACCTGGCGCAGGTTCGGCCGGGTGGGGTCCTGCGCCATGCGCGAGCGGTGCTTGACCGTCACCCCGGCGTGCACGTCCCCCTCCACCCCGAGCCCGGCGAGCAGCGTGATGCTGTCCCGGTTCGGCTTGGTGAACGAGTACTCCCCGTTGCTGCTGACCGCCGTCACGTGCGCGTTCATCTCTCGGTCCCCCTGATGCGGTGATGATGATCAGTCCCGAGCCTGCCCCGGCAGCGATGGTGTGTCCACCCCTCCCCACCGATCGGCCGCTGCTCACTGACGGACCATCAGTCCACATAGCAGGATTTCGGTCTCACCATGCGGAGATTCTGCGTACGGTGATCCCACGCCGACCCGACCGGAAGGGGTGGGATCCGCCATGCCGGAACCCCGGGAGACCGCCGTCTACACCCACGGGCACCACGAGTCCGTCCTGCGCTCGCACACCTGGCGCACCGCCGCCAACTCCGCCGCGTACCTGCTGCCCTCGCTCAAGCCGCACATGAGGATCCTGGACATCGGCTGCGGGCCCGGCACGATCACCGCCGACCTGGCCGAACTCGTGCCCGACGGGCGGGTCACCGGCGTCGACCGGGCGCCGGAAATCCTGGAGCAGGCGCGGGCCACCGCGGCGGGACGGGGCCTGACCAACGTCGACTTCGCCGTCGCCGACGTGCACGCCCTGGACTACCCGGACGACACGTTCTGCGTGGTCCACGCCCATCAGGTACTCCAGCACGTGGGTGACCCGGTGCGGGCGCTGCGCGAGATGAAGCGCGTCGTCAGGCCTGGCGGTCTCGTCGCCGTACGGGACGCCGACTACGAGGCCATGACCTGGTACCCGGCGTCCGAGGGTCTCGACGCCTGGCTGGACCTCTACCGCCGGGTGGCCCGGGCCAACGGTGGCGAGCCGGACGCCGGGCGACGACTGAAGGCATGGGCACTGCGGGCCGGCCTCACGGACATCACGGCGACCTCCGGCACCTGGACCTTCGCCACGCCACAGGAGCGGGCCTGGTGGAGCGGGCTGTGGGCCGACCGCACGCTGGCGTCGGCCTACGCGGACCGGGCCGTCGAGGGCGGGCACACCGACACGGCGGGGCTGCGGGGCGCGGCCGAGGCCTGGCGGGAATGGGGCACGCGGGAGGACGGGTGGTTCAGCGTGCTGCACGGAGAAATTCTCTGCCGCAAGGAAGCCTGATCCGCGTTTTCCAGGACACCCTGAAAGCAGGAGGTTCGAATTATGGTTCCCATCCTGCTGGTGCTGCTTCTGGCCCTGGTTCTGTTCGGTGCCGGATTTGCAGTGAAGATTCTCTGGTGGATCGCACTCGCGGTTCTCGTCCTGTGGCTGGTGGGCTTCTTCGTCCGCGGTACGTCGGCAGCCGGCGGCAGGGGCCGTTGGTACCGGTGGTGAATGCGCACACGGCGCCCCGGGTCCGGTAGGACCCGGGGCGCCGCGCGTGGGAGTTCAGTCCCGCGGAAGCAGCGGTCCGAGCGGCCCGAGGTCCAGGTTGAGGTCCTCGGGCCGCAGTCCGTAGCGGTCACGCAGTTCCGTCATGCGCTCGTCGAGCAACATGAGCGTGAGTCCGATCCGCTCCTCCTGCTCCTCGCTCAGATCCCCCACGTCGAACCGGCGCAGGGCCTGGCGCTCCATGAGCTGGCGCAGCAGCTCCACCACCGTCAGCACGAGCTTGACCAGGTCACGCTCGACCGTGTCCGGCTCCAGATCCATGTGGGTGCGGCGCGGATGGGGATGGTCGTCGGGGGAAGTCACAGCAGCTCCTCGAACGGTGAGGGCACCTGGGCGTTCACCGAGCTGATGAGCGCGTTGAGGTCGATACGGACGAGGTCGACGTCGGCGATGCGCAGGGTGATGTCCCCCGTGATCACCACGCCGCCGGCGAGCAGCCGGTCGAGCAGGTCCACGAGGGCGACCTCGCGGCGTTCCACTACGGTCACGGATTCTCCCGGCTGTTCATGTGGCCTCCCCGGCGAACGAATAGGCCGCCCAGGGGCCGGTGAGTTCGATGCGCATTCCGGGCATCTCACCCTTCGTGCGGTCGACCAGTTCCACGAATTCCTCGGAACTCACACGCGGAACGAGATAGGCGGCATTCAGTACGTTCCGCCCGGTCGCCTTGGAAAGCGCGGGATTCTGCGGGGGATGCGTCCGGGAATCCTCCGCGAATGCGGAAAGCTCCTCGTGCAGCCGGGTCGAGAAAGCCTCGGCCTTCTGCCACATTTCCTCGTGGGACCTGGTCTGCATGCGCCGCTGCCGCAGGTAGTCCCGGCCCGACGCGGGCTTCTGCGCGGGCCGGGCCTCCTCCTGCGGTTCGGACTCGGCGTACACCTTCACACCCCACTCGACCCGGCCCTCCAGCCGGTCGAGGGTGCGCTGGAAGTCCTCTTCGCGGGCCTCCATCATCATCCGTACGCCGCTGTCGTCGTGGAAGACGGTGCCCAGTCGCAGGGGCAGCGGCGTGGTGACGGTGGTGAGCGCGTCGATCACGCCCTGGTGGGCACGGGCGGTCTCGGTGAGCCAGTCCAGATCCTCCAGATGGGCCCGCAGCGGCTCCTGCGCGAAGTCCCGCTCCGGCACGTGACTCACCACGGCCACCAGGCCGTGGTGAGTCAGCGCCCTGGGCGGGTCACCCGCCACACCCGTCAACTGGGCCTGGAGCGGGGTTCCGAAGGGGCGGCAGACGGCGTAGACGTACCGCAGTCCGGTCACGGGGCCTCCTTCTTCTCCGCGCGGCCCGGCTCCAGTTCCTCCAGCCGGGCCAGCCTCTCGCGCAACTCGGCGTTCTCACGGGTCAGTTCGTCCCGGCGCGCCCGCGAGCTCAGGGCCGGGTCGGTCTCCCACCAGTCGATGCCCATCTCCTTCGCCTTGTCGACCGAGGCGACGATCAACCGCAGTTTGATGGTGAGGAGTTCGATGTCGAGCAGATTGATCCGGATGTCGCCCGCGATCACGATGCCCTTGTCCAGCACCCGTTCAAGGATGTCGGCGAGGTTGGCGCTGCTCCCCTGACCGTAGGGTTCGGGCATCCTGCTGGGCGTCGTCATCGCCGGCTCCCTGCCTCGACTTCCTCATCCTCGTCCTCGTACTCCTCGTCCTCGTACTCGCCCTCGGGCTCTTCCTCCTCCTCGGGCTCCTCGTACTCCTCGTCGTACTGAGCCTCGGAGTCGTCCTCGTACTCGCCCTCGGGCTCCTCGTCCTCCTCTTCCGCCTCCTCCTCGTCGTACTCGTCCTCGGCCTCCTCGCCCTCGGGGCGTTCCTCCTCGGACTCCTCGGACTCCTCCTCGGCGAGCGCGTCCTCGTGGCTGCGGACGACCTCGCCGTCGCGGATCTCACCGCGCCAGCCGTCCTCCGCCTCGCCCTTGATCGTGATGAAGCGGACGTAGTTCTTGAGGTCGAGCCGGGCCCGGCGGCCCTGGGCGCGCCAGATGTTGCCGGTCTTCTCGAAGAAGCCGGAGGGGTAGTACTCGATGACCAGCAGGACGCGGGTCAGGTTGTCGGTGAGCTGGTGGAAGGAGACGACGCCCTTCGTGGTGCCCTTGGCACCCTCGGAGGTCCAGGCGATGCGGTCGTCCGGGACCTGCTCAGTCGTCTTCGCCTTCCAGCTGCGGTTGGACCACCAGATCTTCGCCTGCCAGTCGGAGTGGGTGTCGTCGTCGCGGCTCGCGCTCTTGACACCCTTCGCGAAGGTGCTGAAGTCCTGGTACTTGGTCCACTGGTCGTAGGCGGTGCGCAGCGGCACGCCCACGTCGATGTGCTCGATGATGACGGTGGGCTTGTTGCCGGAACGGCCCTTGCCCTTGCCTTTGCCCTTGCCGCCCAGGCCCTTGAAAGCGCCCGTGACCTTGTCCTTGAGGCGCGAGCCGCCCAGCTCCACCGCGGAGCGCAGCGGTCCCTTGCCCTCGGCTATCTTGCGACCGCCGTCGAGGGCGAGTTTGGCGAAGCCGGGGCTGTTGCCCTCGGCGATGTCGTTCAGCTTGCCGGTGGTCTCGCCGAGCTTGCGGCCGACTCCGGTCAGCATGCGGGTGGCCTGGGCGGCGAGGTACTCCTGCAGTTCGGCCTTGAGCCGGTCTGCGGCCTCGCTGTGGGCCAGGTCGGTGAGCGGGTTCTTCGCCGCTCCGTTGGCGGCGGACTTCGCCGAGCCGAGCGTGTCGCTCATCCCTCACCGCCTCCCTTCGGCAGTCGGGACCGGGCGCCGCCGCCCCTGCTCCCGGAAGTCGTCTTCTTGGCGGCCGACGTCTTCTTCGCCGCCGTCTTCTTCGCGGGTGCCTTCTTGGCGGCGGCCTTCTTGGCGGGGGCCTTCTTGGCCGGAGCCTTCTTGGCCGCCTTCTTCGCGGACGGCCTCTTCGCCGGGGCCTTCTTCGCCGCCGGCCCGGACTCCTCGTCCTCCGGCTCCTCGTCCTCCGGCTCCTCGTCCTCGTGCGACGCGGAGTCCTCAGGCTCGTCCTCCTCGGGCTCCTCGTCCTCGTCCTCGTCCTCGTACTCGGCGTCCGCCTCGTCGTCCTCGCGGCCGCCGGGCACCGCGCCCGTGAGCTGGTCGCGCATCTGGGCGGTCCGGCCGTGCAGCCGGTCGGACAGGGCGTCGAGCTGACGCTCGACCATGGCACCGGAGGCCGCCTTGCCCACGCCGCGCAGATCCTCGCGCAACTGGTCCCCGATCTCCTTGAACTGCGGGTTGTTCCGCAGCTGCTGCTGAAGCAGCTCCGCGACCATGCGCGGACTCAGATTCAGCTTCTTCCCGGCGACCAGGCCTCCGACGGCCACTGCCATCTTCAGTTTTTTGGTACGTCCCAGGAGATATCCGGCCCCCACCGCGAGGCCCAGTCCCATTCGGTTCATCGTGTAGTCCCGTCGCCTGTTCCCGCGCTCCTGCGCGAAGCAATCTCAAGCCGGTCGAGGAGTTCGTCCTCGAGGCGGTCGAACTCCTCCTCCGTGATCTCCCCGGCCTCCAGCTGCTCTTCCAGGCGACCCAGTTCGGCCCGTACCGTGGCGGGGTCGTAGTAGATCCGCTCGGCCTCCTGGAGTACCTGTCTGACGGCCCAGGCGCTGCCGCGCACCGGCGCGAACGGCAGCAGCAGCACCTCCGAGATCAGGCCCATGTCGTCACCCCGATCCGGTCTCCGTACCGCTCGCCACCGTGCCCGCGGGCTCGGCCGGGCCGGGCTCCACGAAGCTGTACGGCGGCAGCGGACCGTTGACCCGCACCTCCAGGTGCGGCATGTCCTTGCGGAGCTGCTCGACCGCGGCCAGGAACGACTCGGCCGTCTCCCGGTTCACCAGGAACGACACGTTCGCCAGCCAGCCCGTGGACTCGGGGCCCGTGCTCACGTCGTCGGCGACCGGCTCCAGGGCTCGCTGCACCGCGGCTCCGTCGTCGGCCTCCTTGGCCTTGACCGCGGCCGCGACCAGCTCGCCGAGCCGGATCTTGTCGTCGTAACTGCCGCCGCCCGCCTGCCGGTTGGCCTCCGCGAGCCCGCGGATGTCGGGGCTCTCGGCCATCACCTGGTGCAGCACGGCCTCTTCGACGTGATTGGCCTTGACGTTGTACTCGACCCGGTTGTCCAGGGCCTGCAGCCGCTCCTTGTAGTGCTCGGCGCGCTCGGCGAGCACCGCGGTGATGGAGTTGTCGTCCGGGGCGACGCTGCCAAACCGCATGGGCAGCACGCAGCCGGCCGCACCGGCCTCGCTGAGCACGTTCTGGTGGGCGAGCAGGTCCTTGCGCTTGGGCCGCAGCCCCTCGGGCGCCTCGCTGACGACAGCCGCCAGGTCACCCTCGCGCAGGATGCGCACCTCGCGGGGCGGGTCGCCGACGCCACCCATGCCCTCGGGCAGAGAGGGGTGCGAGCTCGCAGCGATGCCGTAGACGTAGGTGCTCACTCCTGCTCCTCCTTCCGGCGGGACGACGTGCTCTTACGGGCGCGCGGACGGGACTCGCCCTGACGCTCGGAGCCGTCGTCACGCGCCTGCTTGAATGCGTCGGATATGGTCTCGGCGGCGCCGGACAGCGCCCCCTTGGACTTGCCGCGGGCACCGGACTCGGTCATCTCTCCGACCAGGTCGGGCAGGCCCGGGTCCTTGCGCGGACCGGCCTCCAGGTCGAGGCGGTTGCACGCCTCGGCGAAGCGCAGGTATGTGTCCACGCTGGCGACGACGACACGTACGTCGATCTTGAGGATCTCGATGCCGACCAGGGAGACTCGCACGAATGCGTCAATGACGAGCCCCCTGTCCAGGACGAGTTCGAGCACGTCATAGAGACCGCTGCTGCCGCCTCCGCCGCCGGACTGCTGTGCCGGTACGACAGTCATGCCGGATGTTCCTCCTCGTGTGTGGGTGCGGGTCGGGTCGGGCGGCCTAGCGGCCGCCGGACCTGCGCGCGTCGGACCGCCCGCGTTCATAGCGGCGGACGCGCCGGTAACCCGTGAGCTGCCCCTCTGCGTCGAGCTCCACCTGGTAGCTCGCCATCAGGCTCATCGTGTCGGGCACGCGCTCGAGTTCGAGGACCTCGACCTCCAGCGCCCAGCCCTCCTCCGTCTGCTCGAAGGACGACACGGACTCGGCTTCCATGCCGGTGAGCTCCGCGAGCTGGCCGCGCGCCTGACGCAGCACCTCCATCGGGCTCGGCCGGCTCTTGGCCGTCTGCTTGTCGTTCGTTCTGCTCGAGTTCCGGGAGTTCTGGGACTCCTGTGAATCCTGTGACTCTTGCGTGTTTTTTGTGTTCGACATGGCCACCTCCCCCTCCGTGTGGCCGCAAGAGTGTTTGCCAAACCTCTACGGGCCCATGCATCTGCCACCCACCGGGAGATCGCCGGCGGGGTCTCAGCCGCGCAGGGCGTTCAGCCGCCGCCGGGCCGGTCCCAGCGCCCGGCCGCGGCTCAGCAGGCCTGACCAGGGGTTGGTGCGGGCCTGCTCGACGGCGTCGGCGACGGTCCAGCGGCGGGCGTGCAGCTCCGGGTCGTCCAGTTGCTCCCAGGTGATGGGGGTGGCCACGGGCGCGCCCGGGCGGGCCCGGACCGTGTAGGGCGCTACGGCGGTCTGGGCGTAGGCGTTGCGCTGGATGTCGAGGTAGAGCCGGTCCCCGCGTTCCTTCTTGCGGGCGGCGGTGGTGAGCCGGTCGGGGTGGGCGGCGGCGAGGGTGTCGGCGACGTCCCGGGCGAAGGCGCGCACTTCGTCGAAGTCGTGCCGGCCGCCCAGCGGCACGATGACGTGGAGCCCGCGCGAGCCGGTGGTCATCAGAGCCGAGGGCAGCTCCAGCTCGTCGAGCAGTTCCCCGAGCAGCCGGGCGGCCTCGCGTACGGCCTCGAAGTCGTCCCCCGAGGGGTCGAGGTCGAAGACCAGCCGGTCGGGGTGGTCGATCCGGTCGGAGCGGGACAGCCAGCGGTGCAGGGTGATGCTCGCCTGGTCGGCCAGGTAGAGGAGGGTGGCTGTGTCGTCGCAGACTGTGTGGCGGACGGTGCCGCCCTCCTTGGCCAACTCGACGCGCCGGATCCACTCGGGGTAGTGGTCCGGGGTGTTCTTCTGCATGAACGTCGGGCCGTCGATGCCGTCCGGGTGCCTCTCCAGCATCAGCGGCCGGCCGCGCAGGTGCGGCAGCATGAACGGCGCGACGGCCCGGTAGTAGTCCACGAGGTCGGCCTTGGTGTACTCCTTGGCGTCGCCGCCGCCGGGGAAGAGCACCTTGTCCGGCCGGTGCACCTCCACCGTGCGGCGGCCCACCCGCACCCTGTGCGTGTCGTCGCCGCCGCTCACCGCACGACCGCCTCCTCCACCAGCAGCCGCCCGGCCGCCGCGATGGACTCCGCGTCGATGCCCGAGGCGCGCAGCTGCTCCTCCGGGGACGCCGAGCCCGGCATGCTCCGCACGCCGAGCCGCACCAGGCGCGGTACGGGGCGTCCGTCGGTGAAGGCGTCGACAACCGCGTCCCCGATGCCGCCCTCGGGGTGGTGGTCCTCCACGGTCACCAGGCAGCCGGTCTCCTCGGCGGCCCGGCGCAGGGTGGCCCGGTCGACGGGCTTCACGGAGTACAGGTCGATCACCCGCACGGCGATGTCCTCCTGCTCCAGGGCCTCGGCGGCGGCCAGTGCCTCGTGCACGGTGACGCCCGCCGCGACCAGGGTCAGCCGGTCCCGTCCGGAGGAGCGCAGCACCTTGCTGCCGCCGACCGGGAACTCCTCGTCGGCGGCGTAGATCACCGGGCTCTCGCCGCGCGAGGTGCGCAGGTAGCGGACGCCCTCCAGGCCGGCCATCGCGCCGACGAGCCGGGCGGTCTGGTTGGCGTCGCACGGGTACAGCACGGTCGAGCCGTGCACCGCCCGCATCATCGCCAGGTCCTCCAGGCCCATCTGGCTGGGCCCGTCCTCGCCGATGGCGACGCCCGCGTGCGAGCCGACGAGGTTGATGCCGGAGCCGCTGACGGAGGCCATCCGGATGAAGTCGTAGGCCCGGGTCAGGAACGCCGCGAAGGTGGCGGCGTACGGCACCCAGCCGCGGGACGCCAGCCCGACCGCGGAGGCGACCAGTTGCTGCTCGGCGATGTAGCACTCGAAGTAGCGGTCGGGGTGCTCCTTGGCGAAGAACTCGGCGCGGGTGGAGTCACCGACCTCGCCGTCCAGGGCGACGATGTCGCCGCGGCCGGTGCCGAGGGCGGCGAGCGCCTCGCCGAAGGCGTTGCGGGTGGCGACCTCCTCGCCCTTGTCCCACTTGGGGAGTTCGAAGTTCCCGGTGTGGACGGAGTGCAGCATGCGGGCGGCGGGCGGCTCCTGCACCCGCACCCGGATGTCGCGCGGGCCGCCGAGTTCGGCGATCGCCTCCTCGGCGTCCGGCAGCGGCTTGCCGTGCAGGCCCTCGCGGTCCTGGACGCCCGCGACGCCCTTGCCCTTCAGGGTCCGGGCGAGGATCGCGGTGGGCTGGCCCTTGGTGGAGGCGGCCTCGCCGTAGGCGCGGTCGATGGCGTCCACGTCGTGGCCGTCGATCTCGATGGTGTGCCAGTCGAAGGCCTGGAAGCGGCGGGCGTAGGCGTCCAGGTCGTGACCGTGCCGGGTGGGGCCGCGCTGGCCGAGCCGGTTGACGTCGACGATCACGGTGAGGTTGTCCAGGTGCTCGTAACCGGCGTGCTCGGCGGCCTCCCAGATGGATCCCTCGGCCAGCTCGCTGTCGCCGCACAGCACCCAGGTGCGGTAGCCGGTGCGGTCGAGCCGCTTGCCGGCCAGCGCGATGCCGACCCCGACGGGCAGGCCCTGCCCGAGCGAGCCGGTGGCCGTCTCGACCCACGGCAGGCGCTGCGGGGTGGGGTGCCCTTCGAGGCGGCTGCCCAGCTTGCGGAAGGTGAGCAGCTCTTCGTCGTCGATGGCGCCGGCCGCCTTGTACGCGGAGTACAGTAGCGGGGAGGCGTGGCCCTTGGAGAGGACGAAGCGGTCGTTGCCGGGGTGGGCGGGGCGGTCGAAGTCGTAGCGGAGGTGGTTCGCGATCAGGACGGCCATCAGGTCGGCCGCGGACATCGAGGACGTCGGGTGCCCGGAGCCCGCCGCGGCGGCGGCGCGGACACTGTCCACCCGCAGCTGCTGTCCGAGGTCGGTGAGTTCACCGGTGTTCATGAGTCTCCTTCCGAGGAGTCGTCGTCCGGGACGTCGCTTCGTTTGACGGGACCGGGGGCGGGGTGACCGGGAGGCGGATGGCCGGGCG